>JAZSPX010000161.1:0-3852 GCA_045537675.1 Candidatus Faeciplasma sp.
TGCAGCCCTTCCGAAACAAGCTCTGAAAGCGACTTGCCGAAAATGTTTGTATCCCAGATTCTCACAGGGTCGTCTTCAAAATCATTCAAGAGGTATGATACCAGCTCCTCCGACTGTCTTTCCGAGCCTACGATAGGTGCCACCTCGGCGCCAATGTCAGCTCTGATTAAATGAATGGATGGTGCGTTTGCCTTAAGTCTCACACCATACTTTCCGCCCTGACGGATAATTTCAGGCTCGTCAAGCGTCAGCTCCTCCTGCTCGGGCATCACAATTCCATAGCCTGTTTCGTCAACCTGCTCCAATGCGTCCGAGAATTTTGCAAACTTCTTTTTAAACTTAACCAGCTCCAAAATCGTCGGCATAAGCTCGTTTTCGCCGTTAATTTCAAGCCCCGATTCCTCGCTTAAAATCTTATAGAACAATGTCGGGTCAAGGGCAAGCGCCACCTTACAAACACCGTTTCCCGGGTCAAGGTGTGCAATCTTCGATTCGCTCACCTTGTCACACTTCAAAAGCTCCTCGCAGAAATCCCCGACATCCCTCAAAAGCTTAACCGTGGCGCACGCCGACTTGATATAATCAAAAATCTCGCTTTTAATTTTGTGGTTCTTTCCCAAAGAATTAAGCCACTTCGGCATAGCAATGTTAATTTCCTTAACGGGGAAGGCAAACAAAAGGTTTGCCAAAATGTTCTGAATATCGTCCCGTGTCATCTCAAGGCAGTTGATGGGAATAACAGGCACTCCGTATTTTTCCGAAAGCTTTTCGCAAAGCTCCTTAACCTCGTCGCTTTTGTGGTTAAGCGAATTCAAAAGCACAACAAAAGGCTTGTTAAGGCTTAAAAGCTCGCCGATTACTCGCTCCTCACATTCTTCATATTCTTCTCTGTCAAGCCCTGTCACACTGCCGTCGGTTGTTACAACAACACCAACTGTCGAATGCTCCGTAATAACCTTCTGCGTGCCAATCTCTGCCGCCATGTTAAAGGGCACTTCGCTTTCAAACCAAGGGGTACGCACCATTCTCGGTTCGCCGTTTTCAATATATCCCACTGCCGAGGGAATGATATATCCCACACAGTCGATCATTCGAATGTTAACTGCCGCCGTGTCGTCAAGCGTAACCGCAACCGCTTCCTCGGGAATGAATTTCGGCTCGGTAGTCATAATTGTTCTCCCTGCCGAGGCCTGAGGCAACTCGTCGATCGTGCGCTCACGCATATAGCTTTGCGCAATGTTAGGAATAACAAGCTCCTCCATGAATCTTCTTATAAACGTCGATTTACCGCTTCTCACAGGCCCCACAACGCCAATATAGATGTCGCCGCCCGTGCGCTCTGAAATGCTTTTATATATGCTCGAATTACTCATAATTGTCCTCCATTAGTTAGCAGATAGGAATTAAAATCATTCCGTCCGAGGTTATAAGGTCGCCGTCAATGTCGTTTTCTTCGGCAATTGCCGCAACCGATGCATGACATCTTTTAGCAATATCCCATGTGCTTTCTCCTGCCTGCGCAAAATAAAGCTTCAAAGCGCAGTCGCCTTCACCCTCAAGCGGGCTTGTTTCGTCAATCACAATGCCTTCAATATATTCACACTCGCTTGCTTCAAAAATATATCCCGAAAGCTTAATGTCGCAAATAACCTCCATTGCGTTAGACGAGCTTAAACTATAGCTTGCCGATGCCACACACGCACAAACCTGTGCTCCGCAAAATTCCTCGCAGGAAAGTTTTAACTTATATTCAAACGGCATTGCAGCTTCAAGATAGATAAGCTTATCTGAATCGTTCTTGGCAAACGCATAAACCTTAATTTTGCCGGCAACGATAGCTTCGTTCACAGCTTCGTTGTGCGAAACGTCAACTCTCGTCACTTCAGCCCCTGCACTTATAACCGATTTAATTCCGCCCTCGGAATATGTAAGCGTTGCCTTTGTTTTATATGAATCGTCCAAAACCAAAGGCGAGCATTCAATGTTTGCTTTTTCCTTGTTCACCGAGGATTCATATTCGGTTGAAAAAGCGTCAACGGCAAGCTGTGCGCTTTCAAACTTCATTGCAAGGCAGTTTAATGCAATGGCAAGCTCACATTCAAGCATAGGTGTCTCGCCCTTTGCAAGTGGTCTTACGTCGCACCCCAAAACGCAAGCGTTTATAAACACGTCATACTTGTCATCAAGCCCCTCAATATCACAAATCTGAGAGAAGGGAACACCGAATTTAATGCTTGTCGGCTCGCACGAGCTTTCTTCAATATAAAGCGCCGTAACTTCGGCCTCGCCCTTTGTCAAAAGCTTACCCGAAAGAACCTTCTTGTCACAGCCCACAACGCAAGCGTCTGCCCGCAAAAGTGTTTTCATTGCGTTCTTTGCACCCATGTCAATCTCGTCCACAACGGTAATTCTTTTTGTAATGCAAAGGCGCTTTGCAGGATATGTTATAAGCGACTTTTTAAGCTGAAGCCCGCTGCCATAGGCTTCCGAAATCGCCTGCTTTTGTTCCGAGGCCGTAACTAAAACGTCGATACCGACAATCCCTCTAATGTCCACACGGCGCTTGTTTACAACCCTTACACTTTCGCTCTCCGAATATGCCGAAATGCTTATACATGGCGATTTCACACTGTAAGGCAAATCAACGCTTCTGTTATAGGTCAGATCCTGAGAAAATTCCGATACCGTTCCGTCCTCCGAAAGGTAAATCATTTTAATTTTTGCTAAAAGCTCATAGTTCAGCTTGGTTTGGTTAACGCTGTGACTCACAATACTTGGCTTAATTCTTAAATTAAGAATTTTAAAAATCTCGGGGTAATAGTCGGGCAGAATGCTGTCAAGCTCAACAGCTTGGTTATAGCTTGCGTCCAAAAGGGTCTCTTTAACGCAAAAGCTCTCTCGAATAAGTTTATAATCCATGGTGTCCTCCTGATTTTTTAATGTACAAACATTATTTTGCTATAACATCTATATTCAGCTTGTTCACTCATAAGTACAACTTTGCAATAAAAAATTGCTCAGGCTCGGCACGAAACGCCACAGCGCTTTCAGCGCGCGGCGTTCCACGCCTCGCCCAAACGACGCCCACACCTTCACTGCCCGTGCAAACCTGCGGGCCCCTCCCACCGCTCAAGCCTTCGGCTTGGCGGCGGTCTCCCTCCCGCCTAACAAAACACTTGCAACCCATAAAAAAATGTGTTATTATAACTATATATGGTATTTAACTTTTCTGAAAGGAAATAGATATGGCTAAAAATACTAAACAAGAATACGGTAACGAAGCGATACGCTCGCTTAAAGGCGCAGACCGTGTAAGAAAGCGCCCTGCGGTTATTTTCGGGTCTGACGGGTTAGAGGGCTGCAAGCACTCGGTTTTCGAGATCGTCTCGAACTCTATCGACGAAGCCCGTGAAGGCTACGGCTCTAAAATTATAATCACAAGATATAACGATAACTCTATCGAGGTAGAGGATTTTGCCCGCGGCTGCCCTGTCGATTACAACAAGGCAGAGGGTAGATTCAACTGGGAACTCGTTTACTGCGAGCTTTATGCCGGCGGTAAGTACGATAACGTCTCGGGCGAAAACTATGAATATTCCCTTGGCTTAAACGGCCTCGGTGCCTGCGCCACCCAATATTCCAGCGAGTACATGGACGTCGAGGTTCACCGTGACGGCTTCAAATATAACCTCCACTTCGAAAAGGGCGAGAATATCGGCGGCCTTAAAAAAGAGGAGACAAAGCGCCGTCAGACGGGTACAAAAACCCGTTGGCGCCCCGACCTTGAGGTTTTCACCGCCATCGAAATTGAAAAAGAATATTTCGAGGACGTCTTAAAGCGTCAGTCCATCG
>JAZSPX010000226.1:0-5013 GCA_045537675.1 Candidatus Faeciplasma sp.
TTGCGATTGCGCGTGCGCTTTTGTGTAACTGCGACGCATATATCTTTGATGAACCGTTAAAAGGCATTGACGAGGTCACGCTTAGGTCGGTGACCGAGCTGATCAAACAAAAGACTATGGGCAAGACATTTATTTTAATTACCCACAGCGAGGAAGAGGCCAGCGCTCTTTGCGACAGGATTATAAGAATATAGTAAAAAAATCCACTCCGAAGTTTTTCGGGGTGGATTTTTGATTAGTTATCGCAATAAGCGTCGCGGTAGCAATATATTGTTGTTACAATACTTCCCTGCTTACCCTCTAACACAAGGCGAGAGATAGTGCCGATATAAGGTATTGTGCCTGCAAAATTCACAGCGACGTAATCGAGCAGGTCACCGCCCGAGTAGCCGAAGAACTTGATTTTATCATAGCTCATTCCCCTCATGGAATAATTGAGCATTGTCTGCAAGCCAAGCTCCGAGTCCATTATCCACTCGTAGTTGAAGGGTATCTCTTTTTTGCGGATAATGTTTTTGGAAACGGCTATGGGGTTTTGAGCTACGAAGGTGCCATAGGTGCCGTCGGCGTCGGATTCGCATATTTCTGAAATGAGGTTAGAATAGTTGTGACCCGAGCCGAATGAGATGAGGTTTGTGGGGAAAACGTTAACGACGCCGATATCGGCAGGCGGGCTGACGTTTACGGTGTTCGCCCCACGGATGTAGGGGTAGGTGCCTGTGGCACGGATCGAATAGCAGACGATCGCATCCCAGATGCTGGTGCCGTCGTAGTAATTGACGTATCTGACTGTGGGGGTGTTTGGCTGATAGCCGACGCTGGGACAGATAACTGCCGAGTTTGCAAGGGTTTCAAGGTTGATGTCGAACTGAAGGCCGGGAGTGGGCTGATTCAGAGCAAGCGCCTGTGTGTAGCCCCGTGAGTTTACCTTTAAAACACGGGCACCGTTTTCGTAAATAACCTCGCAGCCGGCGGCCGGGTAGCCAAGGTGAATCATGTTCGAATCTATTATGAGCCCGAGTGAAACAATGTCATCTATCCCGTAATCTTTGCAGAGCCACTTGCCTGTCAGCTTGGTCGAGGGGCTGTAACGCTCTTTTTCAAAGCGAAAGCTTATGCAATCATCAAGAATGTAAACGTCTTCGGCAAGCATAACGACAAGGCTTGGAACAGATGCCATTATTCGTTCACCTCCGTAAGCTCGAGGGTTACCTGGCACGCAGAGGTACCTATCTGCTTAAGGTCGATGCTTGTAAGCAGCATGTTGTTAAAAACGTTTGCGCCGACGATTACGGGCATGACGGTGTCTGAAAGCTCGCTGTAACGGTTGAGGGTGCTGTTTGCCTCGGACAGAAGGAGCTTGCCGCTAAGAGTTATTTTGTTGGGCACAGGGCAGACCTTGCCCGAAAGCATTGCCTTGTTTACAAGCGAGGTCTGGACGGTTTTTGTGCCTTTGATAATCTCGTGGTTGGTAAGCATCGGCTCGGCAACGCCGTTGAGAAAAACTGTGGGAATGACAACGGCAGACATGGGTATCTTCTCCTCGATAACGACCTCGACGGTTGTTGTGTGGCGTGAATGTGTTTTTGAGAAAATACATTCCTTGCGCCCGATTGAGGATATGTTAAGGCCGATGTTTGCAATTGTTATCATTACGGTGTTGTCGGCAAGGGTTTTAAGCTGGGCAGCTGTCATTGTTCTGTCGGCAAGAATATCGACGGATAACGTGACCTCGGCAATTAAAAAGCGTGTGCCGCTTGCACCGAAGCAGATTTGGGTTGCTTTATAGTCTTTTGTGCCTACGAAGCACAAGACTTCATTGAAATGCTCTGCCATGTTGATGCTCTCGAAACTGTCAAGAACACGGCAGACGGGAGAAAGCGCGGATTTTATGGAGTTGATGCTGTTACTGAACATGGCACTCACCCGTCGGTTCTTTCAAACATAAAGCCGTTATCGCGCATTAAGCCTGTGGGCAAAGCGGCAAGGGCGTTATACATTAAGGTTTCGGCGTTTTTAACACAGGAGTTATCGCCGACCTTGACAAACACAGAGCCCGACTGAGTGGGTTGTGTGTTTGACGTTGCCGCCATGAAAACGGTATAGTCGTAATAGGCTTTTGCGGCACAGGCGTGTTCGCAAAGGTGGCGTTCTTCATCGCTTGCAAAGCCTCGCATTAAAAGGCGTTCGAAATAGCCCTTTGCCGAGCTTATGATACCCGAATAGCGTTCAAGCTCGTCGTCGGTCAGGTTGGTAAGCGTTTTGAAGTTTTCGGTTACGGTTTGAATGTTTAGTGTCATTTGGTGTCCTCCTTTAAAGCTGTTATTTGTTTTATTCTGCGGCGGCATGGTGCGTACGAGGCGCCGCCAAGCCCTGCCCCTTTGGGGGCAGGGCGCTCCTCCGCCCCCGCATTGGGCAGGGGCGGCGGAGGAGTTCGCGCGAGCGAACGGGCGGCGCGGCACTTTGCGGGGCGGTGCAAAAAAGTTAAAGGTCTGCACTCGCCTTGTTGCCGCAGGTCAGGGCGCAAAAGAATTAGAGAGAAAGCACCTTGACTGCATCGGCATAAACCTTGGTGAAGCCAACGCTGATGCTGAATGTGATGCAGTCGATCTGGGTGGAGATGAGCTTGTCGTTGTCAACGACGATGTCGGAGCCCAAGACCATTTCAAGTGCGCAACCGCTGTCAAGGCCGATTGCATAGTCGTCGCTCATGCCTGCACACTTAACCAAGGTAACGCCGTAAGGTGTCTTAACGGTGCCGTTGGTCATGTATTCACCTGCGCAGAACTTCATTTCTTCAAATGCCAAAATCTTTGCCATTACAGCAGGAGAAACAAGCATGGTCGTCATGTTGTATTCATTCAAAGAAGCCCAGAAGGTTGCAAGGTCGGAGTATGCAAGATTTGCGCCGGAGATTGCAACGGTGGAGGCACCTGTTTTAAGAACGTTTGCTGCCTGGTTATTGATTGCTCTGGAGATCTGAGCGCCGATGCTTTTAAGTACAACCGCAAAAAGGTCGAGGCGCTGCTTTCTGATAACCTCGTAGGTGGTTGCAATCTGTCTGCCATACTTTGCAATGGCAACGGTGGTGTTGGCATAGTTAACGGTGGTTGTGGGGAATTCGCCGCCTGCGGGAATTACGGTGTCTTCGCCGTTCTTGTCGATGGAAAGACCTCTGTAATCAACGCCGTCGGCGTAAGTGGTTGCTGCAACAACGCCGGGCAAAACGGAAGCTTCATCCATGCCCTGCTTGATATAGCGTCTTACGAATTCGGGGAACAAAACTGCGGACTGGGTGGACTTGAAGAACTTTTCGACTCTGTCAGAGTTTGCGCCGCTTACCTTAATATCGAAGCGCTTAAGCTGTCTTTCGTAAGCGTCCAAACCTTCAAGCTCGGTGCCGACGTAGTTTTCGTCGTTATCGAGTTCTGCAAGTGCCTGGGTAAAGGTCTTGCCGCTGATGTTATAAAGTCCCTTTTCGAGTGTGATGTTATCGTACATTTTCATTATCCTTTCTTTTTGTTTAAATAAGTTTGTTGTTAATTAAAGCTTAAAGCTTGCGTTTTCGTTTGCCTCGGCACGGGCGCCAAGGGCTGCTTCAAGCTCGCTTTCTGTGGGCTTAAGCGCCTCGGAAGAAAGCGCCTTTTTCAGCTCAATCAGTTCGCTCGTATCCATTCTTTCAATAGCCGCCTTGGTAAGGCTTACGGGAATAGAATCGCCTGCAAGGAAGGACAAGCGAATAATGTCCTTTTTAATTTCCTCGGTCAAGGCTGCTAAAACAGAACCCGGTTCTGAATGTGCTTTAGTAACGCCTTCACCCTCGCTGAAGCGCTTGGTGACACCAGCATTTCGCTGGGCAGGCACCGCAACAAACGACCACTCGTAAGCATCGGTGGGGGTATCCAAAATGTGAAAGCACTTTTTGCCGGCATATGTTCTGCCCTTTACATGTGCGCAGGTGCCGTTTGCAGAATTCTTACCGCAAACCGAGCAGATGTGACCTGCAACCGAGCAGCCGACAGAAACCTCTTTTTTAATGCCTGCGTCGATTTCTTTAATAAGGTCGGCGTTTTTCTCTGTCTTAACCATGTAAGCCTTGGCAGACAGAAAGGCATAGGTCTCGCCGTCGGTTGTCTTTTTCGAGGGGTCTTCTGATACGGCTGCGTCATAAATTCTTGCAGTCTGGTTTTCACCCTTGGGGTCGTGGTTGAAGATGCCTGTTTTGCCAACATAAAGCTCGGCAAGCTTTTCGAGCGCCTTTTTCGAGAACTTTTCGTTGTCACGGTCAATCTCGTTATCGCACAGAACAAGGTTAAAGCAATAAACCTCGTCGGCTGAAAGCTCACGGCGTGTAAATCTGTTGATTTTTTCTAAAGTTTCGCTGTTAATTTCAATAGCCAAGTTTAAACCTCCTTTTTAAGCACCGATTTCATATCGGGCATTTTCAAGCTCGATGGCACGAGCTTTTGCATTGTTTAGGCGTGCATTTGCAAGCTCTGCTTCGTCCTGCAGGTTAATGTTGTCCCACTCGACGTTCACGCCCTCGGCGCAACCCATGAGACGCAAAAACGAAGTGCAGATTTTTTCGATTGCAGGGGTTAAAAGTCGGCGGTAATACTCGAGCTCGCTGGTTAAAATGTCGGTCTGCTGGCTCGACATTCTTTCGGTGGTTGACCAGCTAAGGCCCAACAGGAAGGGCGGAATGCCAAGCTTTGCAACAAGCTGCTCGAGGATCTGCTTAACGGGTATCTCGGTATCAATGATCTGGTTATCGGCGCCAATTACCTTAATTCCCACGTCGCCCACCGCAACAAAGTCTTTGATCTCTCCGTTTTTAGCGGCACTCATGCCGGCACTCCATTCCTTTGCGATCTGCATTGCAATGAACGAGCTGGAGGACAGGTCGGATGTGGAATGATCTTCTGCTCACACTTGGCGCCCTGACCATCGGCGGCGCCGCTGCCGTGATTTTGTTCGCGCTGACCGCCCGCCTCTCCCGGACACGCTATGCCG
>JAZSPX010000028.1:0-2668 GCA_045537675.1 Candidatus Faeciplasma sp.
CGTTAGTCTCAGAAAACTACAAAGGTCATTTAGAACCAAAAATGTGTGAACTCCAAATATTTCAATGTCTAACGGGGCAATTGCATACACAACTGTCAGAATTAACTCAACTGAAAAAAACAATATAAATAGTTTCTTCATTACAACAATTCCTTTCTTTAGTCAACAAGGACAGAAACTACAATGTTCTTCTGCTTAAATCATACCACATCTGCCACATTGCCGTCAACGCTTTAGCCTTGTTTCGGAAGTGCTTTTTGGCTTCGCACCGTGTTTTTCTTTCAATCGGGCAAAAACTTCTCCACAAATCCTCCAACAAACCGCCGCCAAATTTAACACATTTCGGCTATTCTTCAGTTTGACAACACATATAAATTATAATATACTTTTACTATAAACACGCAGGAAGGATGAATTACTGTGTCTTGTATTATTTCTGAAGTATTTGGCAGCGAGGTTTTTAACGACAGCGTTATGCAAAAAATGCTCTCGAGCGAGGTTTATGAAGCTTTGCATTCGGGCAAGCCTTTGAATATCGAAATTGCAAATGCCGTTGCCGCCGCCATGAAAGAATGGGCGACCGAAAAGGGCGCTACTCATTATACCCACTGGTTCCAGCCGTTAACAGGCATTACTGCCGAAAAGCACGACAGCTTTTTGTCGGGTTCTAAGGGCGGCAAGCCTATTTTAGAGTTTAAGGGCAAAGAGCTTATCAAGGGCGAGTCCGACGCTTCAAGCTTCCCCTCGGGCGGCTTGCGCGCCACCTTCGAGGCAAGAGGATACACCGCTTGGGACCCTACCTCTTATGCTTTTATTAAAAACGGAACTTTATATATTCCCACAGCGTTCTGCTCCTATTCGGGCGAGGCGCTTGATACCAAAACCCCTCTCTTGCGCTCGATGGAGGCGCTTAACCGTTCAACCTTGCGCATTTTAGGCCTTTTTGGCAGCACAGCCAAGCGTGTAATTGCAACCTGCGGCCCCGAACAGGAATATTTCCTTATCGACCGTGATATGTATGCAAGACGCAAGGACCTGATTTATACAGGCAGAACGTTATATGGTGCAAAGCCCCCCAAGGGACAGGAGCTTGAAGACCATTACTATGGCATGCTTAAGCGCAGGGTAGAAGCTTTTATGCGTGACCTTGACGTCGAGCTTTGGAAGGTAGGCGTTATGGCAAAGACCGAGCATAACGAAGCCGCACCCTCTCAGCACGAATTGGCACCCATTTTTGATACCGCAAACATTGCCTCTGACCACAACCAGATCACAATGGAGCTTTTAAGAAAGGTTGCGCACCAGCACGGCTTTAAGTGCTTGTTGCACGAAAAGCCTTTCGAGGGTATTAACGGTTCGGGCAAGCACGATAACTGGTCACTTTCGACCGATGACGGTGTTAACCTGTTTGAACCCGGCAAAACCCCCGCCGAAAACGCACAGTTCCTTTTGTTCTTAGTTGCTGTCATCAAGGGCGTTAACGAATATCAGGACCTTTTAAGAATATCCGTTGCATCTGCAGGCAACGACCACAGACTTGGCGCAAACGAGGCTCCCCCTGCAATAATTTCAATGTTCTTGGGCGACGAGCTTACCGAAATTCTGCGTTCGATTGTTGACGGCAAGACCTATGAGGGTAAGCGAGTTGACATGGAGATAGGCGTAGACGTTCTGCCTCACTTCATGAAGGACACCACCGACCGAAACCGAACAAGCCCGTTTGCTTTTACAGGCAACAAGTTCGAGTTCCGCTCGCCCGGCTCAAGCCTTTCAATCGCAGGGCCCACCACAACTTTGAACACCATTGTCGCTCAGGTTTTAGATGAATTTTATGAAGAGCTTAAGGACAAAGAGAACTTCAACGAGGCTCTTGATGACCTTATCAGAAGAACTATCATCGAAAACGAGGCTGTTCTTTTCAACGGCGACGGTTACAGCACCGAATGGGTTGAAGAAGCTGAGCGCAGAGGTTTGCACAACCTTCCCACAACGCCCGACGCTTTGCCCCATGTTTTAGATGAAAAGAACGTTGAGCTGTTTGAAAGACAGGGTGTTTACTCCCGTACCGAGCTTGAATCCCGTTATGCCATCAACCTTGAAAACTATTGCAAGGTGTTAAAGATCGAATCGCTCACCATGGTTGAAATGGCTAAGAAGGACATTCTGCCCGCAGTTTCTACCTATGTAAGAAAGCTTGCCGAGGCGGTATCGTGTGCCAGAAGCATTGCCGACGTTGAGTGCGGCTTTGAAACCGATATGATAAGAAAGCTCACAAGCCTTTCTACAAATATGTATAAAAAAATGCTCTCGCTCGAAGAACTTATCGACACCGTTCCCGCAGGCGAGGGACAGGAAACCGCAGACTATTATAAGGACACGATCATTCCTGCAATGGATAAACTCCGCAAGGTTGCCGACGAGATCGAAACACTTGTTGGTGAAAAATACTGGCCTTATCCTACCTATGGCAGAATGCTCTTTGCGGTTTAAAACAAGCAAAAAAGTTATAAAACAAAAGCCTGCCCCGAAAATGGGCAGGCAATTTTTATGCGCTTATTCCTCGCAGCATTTGACAATATAGCCTCTAACGTCCTTGGGTTCAATTCCAAGGGCAAAGCCAAATTCGCTGTAAAGCATGTCCTCGGCTATCTTTAAAAACTTAAGGTCA
>JAZSPX010000162.1:0-4743 GCA_045537675.1 Candidatus Faeciplasma sp.
CTTTATCAATACAGGTGTATATGACAGAAACCGTCAGTTCTATACAACAATTTCTCCTTCAATGGATATTTTGATTTCTTCTAACCTTGAAAGACTTATCTATCACCTCCGCGGCAGCGATAAGATTGTAAGTAAGCTCTATTCCGAGCTTTCTAAGACCGGTAAGTTCGAGGTTTGCAACAGTGTAAAATCAAGACTTGATAAACACTTCTTTGCAGATTATTGCGACGATGAAGAAACCAAGGCTACCATTAAAGAAGTATTTGATAAATACTCCTACACCATTGATACTCATACAGCTGTAGCTTACAGCGTATATACTAAGTACGTTGCAAAAACAGGGGATATTATATTTACTGTAATCGCTTCTACTGCAAGCTCCTATAAGTTTTCATCCTCTGTATTAGAGGCTTTGGATAAGAACGTAACAGGTCTTGACGAATTCGGGCTTACCGAAGAGCTTCATGCAGTAAGCAAAATGCCCGTTCCCAAGTCCTTGTCCGAACTTAGCGGTAAACCCGTCAGATTTACCGGCTCTATTGAAAAAGAAGATATGCAGGACTATATCTTCGGTGTTCTTAACATTAAGTAAAACAGGTTACTCCCTTCGCTTTTGTGGCAAAGGGAGTACTTTGGGTTATTTAAGATTAATAAATTCTGGGCTTAAAGGTCTTGCATTCGGTCTGCGCACTGCAGTTAGGTGTTGAACAGCCACAGTTAGTTACGTCAATTTTACCTGCAACGCATTCTTCGCTGTCTCGGTTATAAACACAGCTTGTAACGTTGCACTTAATACCTAAAATTCTATCGTTTTCCATTATTTAAATTTCCTTTCGATATAATTGTGCCTAAGCATTTATATTATTTCGCTTACAATAGTTTTTATTCAAAGAGGTGATAACGTGTCATTATTTGTAATTGGAGATCTGCATTTGTCGCTTTCCTCTAACAAGCCGATGGATATTTTCGGCGGATGGGATAATTACGTTTCAAGACTTAAAGAAAACTGGCTTGCAAACGTTAAAAATGATGACACAGTCGTTATCCCGGGCGATATAACGTGGGCAATGTCGATTGACGAAGCTTATGAAGATTTTAAATTTATAAACGAGCTGCCCGGCAAGAAGATTATTTTAAAAGGCAACCACGACTATTGGTGGACGACAAAAACAAAAGCCGATAAATTTTTTGAAGAAAACGGTTTTAACACCTTGAATGTGCTTCATAATAATCATTATGAATATGAAGGCTTTGGCATTTGCGGAACCAGAGGTTGGATAAATGACGGAAGCGAACCCGCTGATGCTAAGGTTATTAAGCGTGAGGCAATGCGACTTGACCGCTCAATCCAGTCGGCTGTTGATGCAGGACTCAAGCCCGTAGTATTCTTGCATTACCCGCCGGTTTATGGTAACGACACTAATTACGACATTTTGGACATTTTATTAAAATATGATATTAAACTGTGCTTCTACGGTCACTTGCACAGCTATGCCACTAAAAACGCCCTCAACGGCAGGTGTTACGGCATTGAATTCAGGCTTATTTCAAGCGATTATTTACATTTTTCGCCCCTTGAAATTACACAAATTGTGCAAAGCTCCAAATTGTAGATAAGGTATAGAAAATATTAATTCGTTGTGATATAATCTTATATTGTATTAATAGCAACTTTTTTAAACGTTGTATAAAATAACAGGAGGATCAATTTCATGTTAAAAGCAAAGAATCAGATCGAAACAAATAAATACGAATTGGAGATAGAGGTTTCTGCTGAAGCTTTTGAAGAAGCACTTCAGAAGGCTTACTTAAAGAACAAGGCTTCTATCAATGTTGAAGGCTTCCGTCCCGGCAAGGCTCCCAGAAGCGTTATTGAAAAGGTATACGGCCCTGCTGTATTCTTTGAAGAAGCTGTAAACGCAATCTATGCTCCCACAGTTGAAGAAGCAGTAAACGAAGCAGGTCTCGAACTTGTTTGCGCACCTGACGTTGAAGTTACCGATGTTTCTAAGGAAGACGGCGTTAAGTTCAAGGCAATCTGCACCACCAAGCCCGTTGTAAATATTGCAGATTACAAGGGTATAGAAGTTACCAAGACTGTCAATGCTGTAACCGATGAAATGGTAGAACACGAAATCGGCCACATGCTCGAAAGAAACTCCAGAACCGTTAACGTTGATGACAGAGCTGCCGAAAACGGCGATACTGTTGTTATCGACTTTGAAGGATTTAAGGACGGAGTTGCTTTTGATGGCGGCAAGGCTGAAAAGTTCAACCTCACCTTGGGCAGCGGTCAGTTCATTCCCGGTTTTGAAGACCAGGTTGTTGGTCACAACGTTGGCGACGAATTCGACGTAAACGTAACCTTCCCCGAGGAATACCATGCTGCTGAACTTGCAGGTGCTCCTGTCGTATTCAAGATCAAGCTCCACGAAATCACCAAGACCGAGCTTCCCGAACTTGATGACGATTTCGTTAAAGATACCTCTGACTTTGAAACTGTTGACGAGCTTAAGGCTGACGTTAGAAAGCACCTTGAAGAAGATGCTGAAAAGAAGGCTGAAAACGAAGTTGAAGGCGCTATCTTAGACGCTGTTATCGCTAAGCTTGAAGGTGAGATTCCCGAAGTTATGTTCGAAAACAGAGTTAACGAAATGGTTAACGAACTTGGACAGAGACTTGCTCAGCAGGGTATGAACCTTGATATGTACATGCAGTTCACCGGCATGACTATCGAATCCGTTAAGGAAACTTATAAGGAACAGGCTGAAAAGCAGGTTAAGCTTCGCTTGGCTCTTGAAAAGATTGCAGAGCTTGAAGGCGTTGAAGTAACCGACGAAGATATTGAAAACGAATTTGCAACCATCGCAGGCATGTACAACGTTCCTGTTGAAGAGGTTAAGAAGTACTTCAGACCCGAAGACCTTAAGCCCGATGTTGCAACAAGCAAGGCTGTTGAAATTGTTAAGGCAGCTGCTGTAATTAAGTAATTATCTGAACACCCACATATATTTTAAGAAACGGAGGACTATTTTATGGCACTTGTTCCATATGTAATCGAGCAGACAGGCCGCGGCGAAAGATCGATGGACATCTATTCAAGACTTTTGAATGACAGAATTATCGTTTTGTCCGACGAAATTAACGACGCTACCGCAAGCTTGGTTGTTGCTCAGCTTTTATTCCTTGAATCGCAGGACCCCGAAAAGGATATTTGTCTTTACATCAACAGCCCCGGCGGTTCGGTAACTGCAGGCATGGCAATTTACGACACAATGCAGTACATTAAGCCCGACGTTTCTACAATGTGCATAGGCCTCGCTGCCTCTATGGGTGCTGTTCTGCTTGCAGGCGGTGCCAAAGGCAAACGCTATGCACTTGAACACAGCGAAATGATGATCCACCAGCCCCTTATCGGCGGAGGACTTTCGGGTCAGTGCACAGATATTAAAATTCACGCTGACCACATGGTAAGAACCCGTGAAAAGCTTAATAAGATTTTAGCAAAAGACACAGGCAAGTCTATTGAGCAGATTGCGATCGACACCGAAAGAGATAATTTCATGACCGCTGAAGAAGCCGTGGCATACGGCCTTATCGACAAGGTTATGACAAGATAAGAATTTTTGTACTGTTGCCGAGTTCTTTTGGGCTTGGCAACATTACTCTATTTTAAAAGGGAGGCAGAGTAATGGCAGGAAACGAAACAACGATGAAAAAATGTAATTTCTGCGGAAAACCCGAGAGCAGAGTAAGAAACATGTTCTCTGCAGGTGACGTTTTTATTTGCGATGAATGTGTATTGTTCTGCTATGATATTTTAGAAGAAAAAGGCTTTATATCTGATAAGCACAGTAACCACCAGTTTAGTGATATTACGCTGACCAAGCCTGCTGATATCAAAAAGGCTTTAGATGAATACGTTGTCGGTCAGGAAGAAGCTAAGATCACTCTTTCTGTTGCGGTTTATAATCACTATAAGCGCATTGTTCAGGTAACTGATAAAAATGACGACGTTGAGATTCAGAAGTCAAACGTTTTGCTTTTAGGCCCTACCGGCTGCGGTAAAACACTTTTGGCCCAGACTCTTGCCAAAACTCTTAACGTGCCCTTTGCTATTGCCGATGCTACCACCGTTACCGAAGCCGGTTACGTTGGTGACGACGTTGAAAACGTGCTTTTGCGTTTAATTCAGGCTGCTGATTATGACATTGAAGCTGCAGAACGCGGCATTATCTATATCGATGAAATTGACAAGATTGCAAGAAAGTCCGAAAGCACATCCATCACCCGTGACGTAAGCGGCGAGGGTGTTCAGCAGGCACTTCTTAAAATTATTGAAGGTACTGTGTCAAACGTTCCTCCTCAGGGCGGAAGAAAACACCCCACACAGGAGTATATTCAGATTGATACAAAGAACATTTTGTTCATTTGCGGCGGTGCATTTGACGGTTTAGAGAAAGTCATTAAAAAGAGAACTGAACAGAAATCTCTTGTTGGCTTTGGCTCTGACGTTAAGAGCAAGGACACAACAGACGATGACATTCTAAAGAAAGTTATCCCTCAGGACCTTGTAAAGTACGGTCTTATTCCCGAGCTTGTGGGACGACTTCCCATTACAACCGCATTATCACCTTTAGATGAACATGTTCTTGTAAGAATCCTCACAATTCCCAAAAATTCTTTAGAAAAGCAGTATAAAAAGCTGTTTGATTATGACGGAATTGAGCTTGAAATTACCGA
>JAZSPX010000191.1:0-9527 GCA_045537675.1 Candidatus Faeciplasma sp.
GACATGGCTACGATCCGACTTTAGGAGCTGCCGTCAAGACCTGTTGCTGCAAGGAAGCCTGTTTCGATGGTGTAGTTTTTAAGGAAGGAAATATATTCCTCTAAGCAGAAATCGTAATCGGTGATAATCTTTGCGTGCAAAGGTCCGACATAGCGGAAGTGCCAAGGCTCGTAATCAATTAAGGTAAGCTTTTCTTTGCCTATGGGGTAACGGTTGACAAAGCCGAACTTATAGCAATTTTCGTTTATCCATGCATAGTCGCCTGTGCCGTCGAAATCCTCGTAAGAATTTCCGTCATAAATCGAAAAGTCTACTACATAACCTGTATGATGTTCACTATACCCCGATTTTGCAACAAGGCTTGAAGAAAGCTGTCCCGTCTCCTCGAGTTCTGCATCGTAAAGGCCCTGCTGATATTCGAAAGTGCGGTGACCGCTGATTACCATTACGTTATCGTTCTGCGTTTCGGTATAGAACGAAAGCATCATGTTGTTAAGGGACTCCATAACAACGGGAAGCACCTTAACGCTGTAATCCTTAACGGAGTAGGACTTGTTTTTATGCTCGCGGATAACCAAAAGGTCATCTTCTTCAACGTTTCCTCTGAAAGCGATGTTGTTATTGACAAGCACCAATTCGCCCTTGCCCAAATCCTCCTCGGTAAGGGTGATGTAGGTGAAGTAATAGGAGGACTGAAGTGTGGGGTCGGTGGTCAGGTGAACCTCGCCGTCATCTTCTTCAACGGGAAGATCTTCATAAGCAGTGTCGCCTGTGTTTAAGGGTGCATCGGGCTTGTCCTCGTCGTCTTTATCTTTAGGTGAGAATATCCAGACAAAAAGCAGAATTATAATAAGTAAAACAGCAAGTGCAAGTGCCACGTTCTTATATTTAATCTTGCGGCGGCGTTTTTTTCCGTATGTAGTCGGGCTCATTTACATCGTCCTTTCTAAACAATAATTATACACATACATAATAACACAAAACCGCAAAAAAATAAAGGGCTAATGCAAAATATTAAGAAAAATGTCCGAGACTGTTGCCTCGGACACTTTAAACTTAATTACTTAGCAGAACCGGTCTTGTAAGCGTCGATCATCTTCTTAACCATCTGACCGCCGATAGAACCAGCTTCACGGGAGGTGAGGTCGCCGTTGTAGCCGTTCTTAAGATTAACTCCTACTTCGTTTGCAGCTTCGATCTTGAACTTTTCAAGAGTCTGTCTGCCCTGTTCAGTTGTAATACCCTTCATGGTTTTATCTCCTTAATAGTTTAAAATTTAGAATTATTCCGTTTGCGATTGCAAACACCTGCGTGTCGGTCACGCTTTTAATTTCATATCGGGCTTGCAAAACTATTATGGGCAGATAAAATGTCGATATGAGTGGAAAATTTATTTTTTAATAGCAAATTTTGATTTGTTTTGAAAATTAGCGAGGTGTGGAACGCCGCGTGCGGAGCACTGTGGCGTTTCGTGCCGAGCGTTGGTGCGATGGCAGTTTGAAATATTTCGGTTTTGCGACAGCAAAATGCGGTTTGACATAACCGCAAGAAATATTTAAATCGGCGGTGTAGGCAACGAAGCTGTGAACGAAAGTAAGACCGCCGATTGTGAGGCGTGGAACGCCGCGTGCGGAGCACAGTGGCGTTTCGTGCCGAGCGTTGGTGCGATGGCAGTTAAAAAATCATTGCCAAACAAAGGAATATGATGTATAATATAAAGCGGAACATTTATATTAAAGGAGGAACACATTATGATTAGACGAGCAAAAACCGAAAACGGCTGGGTGAGAGGCATTGAGGCTGCTGACCCCAGAGTAACTGCTTTTAAGGGCGTGCCTTTTGCAGCACCGCCGGTTGGTGAAAACCGTTGGAGAGCTCCTCAGCCCTGCGCTGACTGGGAAGGCGACCTTGACTGCTCGCGTTTTGCACCCATTGGCATGCAGGATACCCCCGGCATTGGCGAAGGCCTTTATAACCGTGAATGGCACGTTGACCCCGAAATTCCGATGAGTGAGGATAGCTTGTACCTTAACATCTGGACAAATGCAAAGAGCGCCGATGAAAAGTTACCCGTTTTGGTGTGGTACTTTGGCGGCGGATTGCAGTGGGGCTATACCGCTGAAATGGAATTTGACGGCGAAAGAATTGCAAGACGCGGCGTTGTTGTTGTATCGGTGAACTACCGTCTTGGCGTATTCGGCTTTATGGCACACCCCGAGCTGACTGCAGCACAGCCCGATGCACCCACGAACTTTGCAAGCCTCGACCAGCAGGCAGGCCTTAAGTGGGTTAAGCGCAACATCGCAGCATTCGGCGGCGACCCTGACAACATCACCATTGCAGGCCAGTCGGCAGGCGGTGGAAGCGTTATGAGCCAGATGACCTGCCCTCATAACTTTGGTTTATTCAAGAGAGCTATCGTTCAGAGTGCGCTTATCAGCTCGCCTTACGGCGCAGGCGGCTTTGGCAGAGGTTTAGACCTTTCGATGGCTGAAAAGAACGGCGAGAACTTCCTTAAATTCTTGGGCGTTGACAGCATTGAAGAAGCAAGAAAGCTTGACGCATTCTATATCAGAAACAAATACGGCGAATATGCCGCTGCAGGAAACCCGAGATTCTATACCTCGCAGGATAACAAGTTCTGCTATGGCGACCCTCAGACATTGTTTGCCGAGGGCAAGCGTGCTGACGTTCAGGTAATGTTCGGCTGCACACACGACGAATTCTTAAGCTCGTTGAGAGCAAGCGACGAAGCTGACTTTAAGGCTAAGGCTAAGGAAATCTTTGGTGACAAGGCTGACGAATTCCTTGCGTTTGAAGAAGCTAACACCACAGACGGCAGAGGCGGCTATGCGATTGTAAACGGTATTGAAATTGCAGCCAAGAAGCTTATGGAAATTGACAAGAAGGACAAGGAAAACTATTACTACATGTTCGACGTGCCGATGCCCGGCTGGGATAACCCCGGAAGCTTCCACTCGTCTGAGCTTTGGTTCTTCTTTGAATCTTTGGCTAAGTGCTGGAGACCTTTGACAGGCAAGTATTATGACCTTGCACGCCAGATGTGCAACTATTATTGCAACTTTATTAAGTGCGGCGACCCCAACGGCCTTGACATTGACGGCACCGAGATGCCTAAGTGGGGCTCTTATTCCGAAGAAGCACCCAACGGCATGGTATTCACTCCCGACGGATGCGTACCCACCACTGAAAACACCAAGTTTGTAAGATTCCTTATCGACCACGTTAAGAACAAGTAATACATAAGACGATAAAAAATCCCGACTTTGATAAGTCGGGATTTTTGTTTTGTTTATCTTTTATTTATCGGAATGCTTTGAATATTTACCGGGTGAAACACCGACAAAGTTTGTGAAGCTGCGAATGAAGTTTGCATAGTCGGAAAAACCGGATTGATAGCAGGCTTCAGATACGTTGCAGCCATCGTTAAGAAGCTTTTTGGCCAAGGCTATGCGCTGTTCCAAAATATAGGTTCTTATGGTAAGGCCCGTGTATTTTTTGAATCTGCGGCTTATATATTTGCCGTTGAAGAAAAACTTCTCGGAAAGGGTGTCGAGAGTTATCGGCTCGGTAAGGTTATCCTGAATGTAGGTCATTACGTCCCTGATAAGCTCGGGCATGAGGTTTTCAGTTTCATCATCGCCGTTTCTGCGTTGGAAAAGACGGTTGATGTAAATGAGTATCTGTGTGAGGTAGGCATTGGACAACAAGGTATATCCGAAAGCAACCTGCTGTCTTATATCCTGGAATCTGTCATAGATATCGAGAAACTCTTCACGCTCGCGGTGAGAGAGGGTTATGTGGTTAACCTGATTTATATTCTCAATCTCGAAGCATTCGTCCAGTCTTACGTCTTCATATGAGAGCTTGTCGATAAGTTCTTGTTTAATGTTTAAAACAATTCGGTCATATTCGCAGTCCTCACAGCAGTCATAGGTATGGAACTGTCCGGGGCTGATGAGTATCATGTCTCCGGGGCCGCATACAAAGCATGTCTGCTCTACAAACATCTTTACACTGCCGTTTAAGAAGAGGTAAATCTCGTAGGCGTCGTGTCGATGATAGGGCTGCATGGGCGTGTCCTTGGTCAACTTCGATTTGTTGC
Organism: Candidatus Faeciplasma sp.; assembly: GCA_045537675.1. GTDB lineage: Bacteria > Bacillota > Clostridia > Oscillospirales > Ruminococcaceae > Faeciplasma. The sequence goes on from JAZSPX010000191.1 coordinate 4,127, forward strand.
GATAACACAAAAATGGATGCACAATTGGGTCAAACAGTTTCTCTGGCATTACTGTTGGCACCTCCTTATAGTACTTTAACGCAATAAAATCTTTTGTTTTCTCCTAAATTATAACACACCAAGTTACTTTTTGCAATACTTTTTTGAAAATTTATTAAAAATCTTCTAACCAGCGAAAAGCGACGTGTGAAAGCAGAGCCGAGCCAAGGGGCAAAACATCCTCGTTAAACAGGACTTTTGGATTGTGCGCAAGGTGGTCTCCCCTTTCGTCGTTATAGCCTGCGCTAAGGTAAATGTAGGCTGAAGGCACCTTTGCGGCGATAAGCGCGAAGTCCTCGGATGCGGAGGCCTGAATGCCTGAAAGAGGGTTGAGAGAGGGCACTGAAAGCTCGGAAATATAATTAACTGTTGCGGAGGTAAGCTGCGGGTCACACACAAGAGTTGGCACGCTTGCAAGCAAACTGACCTCGGCTTTGCCGCCGAGAGAACTTGAAATGCCCTTGCAGATTTCTGTAATTCGCTTATAAAGCCGGTCACGCTCGGATTGGTCATTGGTGCGAAGCGAGCCTTCGAGGACAGCGGTTTCGGGAATGACGTTTGCGGTCTCGCCTGCACTTATTCTGCCGATTGTTAAAGTGCAGGATTTCTCGGGGTCAGCCTCACGCGAAATGAGCGACTGGAGTGCTGAATATATATGCACGGCAATGTTTACGGGGTCGACGGTAAGGTTTGGGTAGGCACCGTGGCCGCCTTTGCCGTGAATGAGAATTCTGAAAACGTCGGCAGAGTTCATCATTGCAGTTTTATCGTTATACATAAAGCTGCCGACGGGAAGCCTGCCCGAGGTGACGTGCAAGGCAAGTGCCGCATTTACGGTGGGGTTTTCTAAAACGCCGTTATCTATCATGTTTTGGCAGCCAAGCAAATTTTCCTCGGCCGGCTGGAACATGAGCTTTACTTTGCCGTTAAGTTTGGTTTCGTTTTGCTTGAGGATTTTTGCGGCGGTTAAAAGCATGGCAGCATGCATGTCGTGGCCGCAGGTGTGGGCACACGAAGTAACGCTTGAAAAATCAAGGCCGCTTTGCTCCTCGCTCGGCAAAGCGTCCATGTCGGCACGAAGAAGAATGGTGCGCTCCCCCCGCCCGATTGTGGCGGTTATGCCTTTGCCACACATTGTTGGCGAAAGCCCGATTTTTTTAAGTTCCTGCGTTATATAGGCGGTGGCGATGGGCATATCAAGCCCAGCCTCGGCATTTTGGTGGAGATAACGGCGGTGGGCGACGGTTTCCTCTTTTAAGCTTTGGGCGAGATTGTAAAAATTCATGTGAATTCTCCTTTAATAAGTTTAACTTATTATTGCCGCAAAGCTGAATATATAACAAAAGCGACGGATAACCGCCGCTTTTTGTTTTTGTGAGGGTTTATTTAAAGCTTAATACGAAATCGAGCTTGATGTTGGGAAGCGGAATTCTGTATTTTTGCGCAAGAGCAGGACCGCAGGAGTTTGAACCTACGCCAGCCATGCCCGAATCGAAGCAGATGACGCTGTAAGGGCTCTTTTCAAGCTCGAAGTGGTGGCGCTTGGTTGAAAGCTCCTCCTGAGTGTATTTCGATGCATTGAACGAGAAGTTCTTGGAGGAGGTAACGTTAAGCGTTACGCTGCCGTTTGAAACGCTTGCTTCACGGCAATCGTAGTGAGAGGAGTTTTCCTGAGGTCTTACGTAATCCTCGTGCATGTCGTTGATGTCGGCATTGAAGCGTGCAAGCCAGCAAGCATGGTGCTTGTCGATGTAGCTTTCAGTCGGGCCATAGCCGAAGTATTCAACGTTTTTGAAATCTTCAGTCATGTGCAAGCGAACACCGAAGCGAGGAAGCATTCTTACCTTTTCGCTGGTTTCCATCTCGCACTTGATGATGAGCTGGCCCGAAGGAGCGAGGGTATATTCTGCCTTACCCTTTGCAAAAGGCTGATGAATGTTCCAGCCGAAGGAGATGTCGGCAGTTACGGTAACACCGTCTTCCGTTGTATTGATATGAGTATCGTAAACCTTGGTGTCATAGTCGTTAAGGTGGGCACGGTACCAGTCCCCTCTGGGAGAGTCGTTATCTGTCGGTGCGCGGAAGAGGTTGAATTCTGAGGGCTTACCGAGAATTTCTGTGCCGTTAACGTTGATGCTGTCAATTCTTGCGGTGCGGCGGTTGATTGTAACCTTGGTGCCGTTTGCCGAAAGGGTGTATTTAAGCGGTTCTTCGGTGAAGCTTACCTCGCCCGAAGCAGGAACGATGTTGCAGTAAACCTTTTCGTCTTTAAGAATGATCTGGTCATGGCAGACAAGGAAGCCCTTTTCGCACCAAGAAAGATCGCTGTTTGCTTTAAAGAGGAATCTGATTGCAAGGCTGTCGGAGGTTAAATCTGCAACCTCGGGCACAGTAACGATTGCGGAGCCGTTAACGAAGTTGAGTTCAGCGGTGCCTGTTTTAACAACGTTGCCGTCGTCGGTGATTTCATATTCACAAGCCAAATAGTCAGCAGGGTTTGCATAGGTAAGCAAGCTCTTTACTTCGAACTCGCCGCACTTGTCGGTCTTGTAGACACGGACGGGACGGTAAACCTGCTTAGCTTCCATAAAGCCTGTGTGGGGCTTGCGGTTGGGATAGATCAAGCCGTCAACACAGAAGTTTCCGTCGTTATGTCTTTCACCGAAGTCGCCGCCGTAGCCGTATTTATCCTTGCCGTCTTCGGTCTTGCCCAAAGAACAGGAGTGATCGGTGAACTCCCAGATGCAGCCGCCAAGGTAACGGTCGTTTGAATAGAAGGCGTTGTGATAGTCTTCAAGGTCGCCGGGGCCGTTGCCCATTGCGTGGCAATATTCGCACAGGAACAAGGGCTTTTTGTTGTTTTCGTCCTTGTGGTAGTGTTCAAAGAGGTCAAGGCCGGGGTACATGCAGGAAACAACGTCTAAAATATCGGTGGGTGTGTCGTCAAGGCGGTGGGTGCTTTCATAGTGGAGAATTCTTGTATCATCATAAGCCTTGACGAATTCAGCAGACTTAAGGGTGCATTTACCCCAGCCGCCTTCGTTGCCCAAGCTCCACATAATAACGCTGGGACGGTTATAGTCACGGGTTACAAGGCGCTTAGCGCGGTCTACGATTGCGTCTTCAAAGCGTTCATCGCAAGCAATAACTGCAATGCCGCTATAGCCGTTGGGCTTGTTCCACTGGAAGGTCTGGTAAGCGTCGATACAGCCGTGGGATTCGAAGTCGGCTTCGTCGACAACGTAAAGGCCGTATCTGTCACAGATTTGTGTGAACATGGGCGAGTTGGGATAATGAGAGGTGCGCACACAGTTTACGTTGTGCTGTTTCATTAAAATAACGTCTGCTTCCATCTGCTCATAGGTGCAGTAGTAGCCTGTTTCGAAGTAGCTGTCGTGGCGGTTTACACCGTTGATTTTTAACAGCTTGCCGTTGAAGTAGACGCAGCCGTTTTCGATGTAGACGGTTCTTAAGCCTACTTCCTCGCCGATAAGTTCGGTCTCGGTAGAGATAGTCAAGCGGTAGAGGTTGGGGGTTTCAGCGTTCCACAAAACGGGGTTGTCAATGTTGATGACAAGTGCCTTGCTATCATATGCCTTGCCGGTGTAAACAACCTCGCCGCAGGGGGAAGTGAGAGTGATGTCGGCATCGTCGCCCCAAAGCTCGACAGTCAGGGTTGCAGACTTTGTGTCTTTAGCGACAACGGGAGTTACGTGATAGTCGTTAATTCTCTTTTTAGTTCTTGAAAGAACGTAAACGTCACGGAAGATACCCGACATTCTGAACTTATCCTGGTCTTCGAGGTAGGTACCGTCGCACCACTTTAAAACTGCAACGGTGAGCTCGTTTTCACCCTCGGTCAAATAAGGGGTGATGTCGAATTCGGAGGTGGAGTGGGAAACCTGAGTGTAGCCCACAAAGGTGCCGTTGATGTAAAGATAGAGGCAGCTGTCAACGCCTTCGAAAACGAGGGTTCTGTCTAAGCCGTCGCTGGTGTAGTTATAGGTTTTAGAATATACGCCGACAGGGATATCATCGGGTACAAACGGCGGGTCGAAGGGAATGGGGTACACCACGTTTGTGTACTGATGTCTGTCATATCCGTGCATCTGCCAGTTGGCGGGAACAGGGATAGTCTTTTGTGCCTTGATGGAAACAAAATTATCCTCGAGTTCGATGATGCTGTCGAAATATCTGAAGCCCCAATCGCCGTTCAAAAGCTCGAAAAGCTTGGAATCGTAACGGGGTGCAAAGGGGTCCTGCGACTTTGCAAAAGGAACAAAATATGCATGTTCGGGAAGTGTGTTGATATGTAAGCTGTTCGGGTCCTCGTGGTAAATCATTTTACTTCTGTCGGAACCGGGAGCCGCAATTTTTGAAATGTTCATAATATAATCCTCCTGTAAATGTAATTCAAGGTGTCAGGCTATTTTGATGATACAATAAGCGGGTATAAACCGCAACCTATCGTTTTGCGAAGTAATTATCTTTTTTTGCAGAAAATTACTGTCGTTTGCGATATTGTGCGGGGGTAATTCCGTTAACGCTTTTGAACAGGCGGGTAAAATAGCTTGGGGTTTCAACGCCTATTTCGAAGGCAACCTGAGAAATCGACATGTTGGTGTTTCTTAAAAGCTCCTCGGCATGGCGGATTCGCAAAATGTTGCAATATTCGGCATAATTTGTACCGGTAAGCTCTTTAAACAGGCGGCTGAAATGGCTGTAGCTCATTCCGACAAACCTTGCCGCCTCTGCCATGTCAACTTTTTCCTGAGGGTTGACTATAAGGCGGTTGATAAGCTCGTCGATAAGCCTTAGCTTTGAAAGGCTGGAAACACCTGTTTTTATCGTTACAAGGCCGCAATCAATAAGCTGAGCAACAAGCTCGAGGATAAGGGAATTTCTTTTAAGCTCGAGCGCAACGGCAGACGTATCATCACCTTCGATGGCACTTCCCTCAATTCTGTCGCAGAGGTTGTGGAGCTTGAAGAGGATTTTTAAAAGCTTGCTGTCATCATCGAGCGTGATGTAGGGGGTTGAGTCATCTTCGAGTGCTAAGAACATTTTTGAATCGAAGCGTTCGCTGATGCAGCTGAAGATGTTTGTTGACATCTGCAATACCATATCCTGAACAGCGGTGATATTTTTACTTCCGTGGGTTGCAAGCGGAGGCACGAAGGAAAGAGTGTTCGGAGGGATTTTAATTTCTTTTCCGTTGTGATAGATATATCTTTCGCCGCTTACAACAAAGGAGATTTCGTAGTAGGAATGAGAATGAATGGGGTAATAGTCGAAATCGCGCGAGGAATATTTAAAGCAGCTTATGTGAGCTTTTGACGGAAGCTCGTCAGCCTGAAAGTTC
>JAZSPX010000185.1:0-6128 GCA_045537675.1 Candidatus Faeciplasma sp.
ACTCGAAGAAGAAATTCAAAATCACGAAGACCAAGTGGAGAACGTTGATAAGTTCATCCAACAAGCGAAGAAGTATCTGCATCTGGAAAAGCTGACACCGACCGTCTTGAACGATATGGTCAATGCCGTATATGTTCACGCACCGGACAAGTCAAGCGGACACAGAGTGCAGGATGTAGAAATCAGTTATAACTACATCGGTATTCTTCCCGCCAATTTACTCTATGACATTCAAAAGGGAAAAACGGCATGACGAATCATGCCGTTTACCCAAAACTTATTATACTGTCTTATTGGAACACACCCATCGGGTGGTCTTTTAATTCTAACAAAGAGCTGAAATTACTTGATTTCAACAGTTGCGCCGGCAGCTTCAAGCTTTTCCTTAAGCTCGTCAGCTTCAGCCTTGGAAACGCCTTCCTTAAGAGCCTTAGGAGCAGCTTCAACTACTTCCTTAGCTTCCTTAAGGCCGAGGCCCAAGAGGTCCTTAACTGCCTTGATAACGCCCATCTTGCTGTCGCCGAAGGAAGCAAGAACTACGTCGAATTCAGTCTTTTCTTCAGCTGCAGCAGCAGCACCGCCAGCAGCGGGAGCAGCAGCGATAGCAGCGGTAACGCCGAATTCTTCCTGGATTGCGTCTACGAGTTCCTTGAGTTCAAGAACGCTAAGTGCCTTAACGTCTTCTACAAATTTCAAAATCTTTTCAGAAGCCATGATATTAATCTCCTTTAAATTATAATGTTTTAGTTTTTTGTGTTGCCGTCATGCGGCGAGGGCTGCGTTATGCAGCGGTTTTTTGAAGCAGATTATTATGCTGCTTCTTCTTCGAGCTTGGTAGCAAGTGCATCGAGAGTTGCAGCAAGCTTCTGGATGGGGCCCTGCAAGGAGCCGACGAGCTGAGCAAGCAATACTTCCTTGGAAGGAATCTTGGAAAGAGCCATAACGCCTGCAGCGTCATAAAGTTCATCTCCAACAAAGCCTGCCTTAAGCTTGAAGTTTTCGTGAGTTTCAGCGTACTTGCCAAGGATTCTTGCAGCAGCGGTTTCGTCATTTTCAGAAACAGCCAAAGCAGTGGTGCCGTTGAGTACGTCGGTAAGTCCTTCGTAACCTACGTTGTTCATAGCGAATCTTAAAAGAGTGTTCTTTTCAACGCTATACTTAACGCCTGCTTCACGAAGTTCTTTTCTCAGCTTGGTGTCATCTTCAACAGAGATACCGCTGTAATCAACGAGTACACCTGCGATTGAAGACTTAAGGAGTTCGGAAAGCTCCTCAACCTTTGCCTTCTTCTGGTTAAGAACCAATTCGTTGGGCATTTTTTTCACCTCTTAAAGTTAGAATTTATGCCTTCGTTTCGTTATATAAAAGAAAAACCTTCTTCGTCAAAAGACACGAAGAAAGTTAAGTAAAAAGCAAATTTACTTTTAACCTTTTCCTCGGTGGGATTTACGCTTTTTGGGCTACCTACTGTCTTAAGAAACGATTGCATATAAATTTATATCACATCCTGTGCAGTTTGTCAAGCATAACTTTTCAAACTGCACAAGAAAATGACCGATTTTTTGGGGAAATCCCCGATTTGAGGGCTTTAAGCCCTTAGAGGAAGAAAATTTGGCTTAGCAAATTTTGCTTCCGTTCAAATTAAAACACACTAAGCCGCAAAGCTGTCGGTTTTAATCTGAATTAAACACCATACTTAGCAGTGTTAACCTTGATACCAACGCCCATTGTAGAGGAAACTACGATAGACTTGAGGTACTGACCCTTTGCAGCAGCGGGCTTAGCCTTAACGATAGCGTCAACCAAGGTGTCGAAGTTATCAGCAAGCTTTTCGGTGCCGAAGGAAGCCTTGCCGATGGGGCAGTGTACGATGTTGGTCTTGTCAAGACGGTATTCGATCTTACCGGCCTTAGCTTCAGCAACAGCCTTAGCAACGTCGGGAGTTACAGTACCGGCCTTAGGTGTAGGCATTAAGCCACGGGGACCTAAAACTCTACCAAGACGGCCAACAACGCCCATCATGTCGGGAGAAGCGTTTACTACGTCAAAGTCGAGCCAGTTTTCCTTCATGATCTTGTCAACCAATTCAATGCCGCCAACATAGTCAGCGCCTGCTTCCTTAGCTGCTTCATACTTGTCTTCCTTGCAGAAAACGAGTGCTCTTACAGTCTTACCGGTACCGTGGGGAAGTACAACTGCACCACGAACCTGCTGGTCAGCGTGACGGGAGTCAACGCCTAAACGAATATGAACTTCGATAGTCTCGTCGAACTTAGCCTTAGCGTTCTGGCTGGCAAGTTCAACTGCTTCGTTAGAATCATAGAGCTTTGTCTTGTCAACGACCTTGAGGGCGTCAACATATTTCTTTCCGTGTTTCATTATATAAAATCTCCTTACATATATAGTGGTGGCACCGCATCGCACACGTTTGCCGATACGGTTTAGCGGAAAAGGATATTCCTCCCACTTTAACACGCCCTTTTACGGGCTAATTGCTATCAATCAGCTACTACTACGCCCATTGAACGAGCTGTTCCTGCGATCATGCTCATTGCAGCTTCAACAGATGCTGCGTTGAGGTCGGGGAGCTTCTGCTCGGCAATTGCTCTAATCTGATCCTTGGTGATGGTTGCAACCTTAGTCTTGTTGGGAACACCGGAGCCGCTCTCGATACCGCAAGCCTTCTTGATGAGGACTGCAGCCGGAGGAGTCTTGGTGATGAAAGTGAACGAACGGTCAGCATAAACTGTAATTACTACAGGAATGATAAGACCCATGTCGTCCTTGGTTCTTTCGTTAAAGTCCTTGGTGAATGCCATGATGTTAACACCGTGCTGACCGAGTGCAGGGCCAACCGGGGGTGCCGGAGTTGCTTTACCGGCAGGGATCTGAAGCTTGATGATGCCTGTGACCTTCTGTGCCATAAATTATTGACCTCCATTATTGTGGTAAAGGCGAGCCGCTTAAATTTGTTTTCGGCTCTCCCACTTACGCCTTATCTCTTTTTTAAGGCGATTTCAAAACGATTTTGCTTTATCCTTCAACCTTTTTAACCTGTGTTACAGACAAAGTTGCGGGGGTTTCACGACCGAACATCGAAACGACGATGTCAACTGTCTGCTCTTCAAGGTTGATAGCCTTAACTGTGCCAACCCAACCGTCGAAGGGTCCGCCCAAAACGGTTACTTCGTCGTCGACCTTGAAGTTTACGCTGGTTGCGACCTTTCTTACGTCAACGCCCAATGCTGCCACTTCCTTGTCGGAAAGCGGAACCGGCTTTGATCCGGGGCCTACAAATCCTGTAACACCTCTTGTGTTTCTGACGATGTACCATGACTCATCTGTCATGACCATTTTTACAAGCACATAGCTGGGGAAAAGCTTGCTTTCAGCTTCTTTCTTGTTACCCTTAGCGTCAGTTTCCTCAATAATTTCAACGGGAACTCTGACCTGCTGGATAGTATCGTGAAGCTTGCGGTTTTCAACAACCTTTTCAATATTCTGTGCCACCTTGTTCTCGTAGCCGGAATAGGTGTGAACAACATACCACTTTGCGTTTTCGCTCATTACCTGTCACTATCCTTTCACGCAAAACTGCGAACTTTCAGGCAGCGCGACCTGAATGATTTGTGTCTTCTGAACGTTGCTGCTTAAAGAGTGTTTGTTAACAACTTAATAAGCAATCCGAAGAGTGCGTCTAAGCCAAAGAGAACCACGCCCGAAAGCGCGCAAACAGCCAAAACGACGCCGGTATTGTTGATTACCTGCTTTTTGCTGGGCCATACGACCTTTTTAGTCTCGCTGACGAGATCTCTGAAAAACTTAACGACTTTGTTAGTCTTCTTAACGTTTGTGTCGCTCATTTTCGTGTCGCTCCCTTACTTAGTTTCTCTGTGAAGAGTGTGCTTCCTGCAGAACTTGCAATACTTGTTCATTTCAAGTCTGTCAGGGTCATTCTTCTTGTTCTTCTTGGTGTTGTAGTTTCTCTGCTTGCACTCTGTGCATGCCATAATAATCTTAACCCTCATTTTCGGCACCTCCTGACGAAATTTACGTTTTTGCGGGTAACACAAAAACGCTGTCCATCGGCTCTTTCAAACCGATACCGCCCGATTTTACGGGACTGCCTCCCTCCGTGAGTCAGGTTATACGGCAACTGCCCGCCGCATAAAATAACACCGCCGCCACTTTGGGCGATTTGAAAGCTCTTTTTCGGGTGCTTCCTAAAAATAGGCGCACCAAAAAAAGACCTCGCAAAGAGGTAGAATCATCATAGCACAAACAAAACCTGCTTGTCAAGCCCTTTTTGGCGTGATTTCACAGGTTTTTTAATATTTTTTGTTTAATTTTCCGGTTTTGCTTATTCGGTCACTTCTTCAGTTGCATAGTCGCAGCCGACAACGTACCATTTACCTTCGGATTTCATCATGAAGCAGTCGAGCAAGATGGTGTCGGTGCTGTTACTGCCCGAGAAGGTCGCGCTCACGTCAAGCTCTAAAAAGCTTGAATATTTGGGCTCGGCACCGTAGATCTCGGCATATGTGCGAAGGAAGTAGTTGATATAAACCTGCTCTACCGCCTTGCTTTCACCGATTTCAACGCTGACTGTCATGTCGTCGCCGAATTCTTCAAAGAAGTCGGAATAAAGCTCGCTCATAAACTCTGTCTTTTCAAGACCGGAATCGGCAAGGTCGCCTTTATGAGAGGAGGCAATAACGTCGGGCTGGCAGGCAACAAACTTGTCAAAGTCACGCTCGCAGATGGATTCAAAATAATCGGTCGCAACGCTTTCAACCTTGCCCGAGCCGACAAAGCCGTTTCTCCACAAAACAAACACAACAAGCAAAACGCCCAGCACGCAAAGAACAATAAGCGCTTTTTTGTTTTTGTTTCTTTCCTTCTCGCTCAAGGGTCTGCCTGTGCTGTTTGCAAATTTGCTTTCGGCACGCATGCGCTTATCTGCCTTGGTTTCAAACTTTGTGCCGCATTCGGGGCAAACCTCACCCTCGAATCTGTTGCCGCAATTTGTGCAGTTCTGTCTCATTCAAAGCACCTCCCACAGGGCTTGATACTATTATTATATAATAACACTTTTAACCGTTAAGCTTTTTCTCGTCATAGCAAATGACGTGGTCGTTTTGCTGATACTGCTTGTCGGGCAAGCATTCAAACGGGTGCTGCTTTGCAAGCCCGCTGAAGAATCTATAGTCGCTGTCTTTATCCCTCTTGCCTTGGCAAAGCTCCTCGGCTCCGTTGCGCACACAGCGCATTAAAGAAATATCATCAAATCCGCCCGAATGGCCGTGAAGGATATAATCCGCCTCGTTTTCCAAAAACATAATGCGGTCGAGGTTTTTGACCAGCTCCTCCATCGGCAGGCTGTGGTCAAGCTGCATCCACAAATGGTGGTTTATGCCGTCGCCTGTAAAGAGCAGTCTTTCCTCTTTCAAAAGCAAAAGAATTCCGCCTGCAGTGTGACCCGGAAGCTCGTACACTTCTAAATGCTTGCCGCCAAGGTCGAACACGTCACCTTCGTGAACTTCTTCAAAAGAGGGGACCTCGTAACCGTACTCGCGGCAGTTTTCAACAAAGTCGGGTCTTTCCAAAAACGCTTTTGCCATGGGCAAATCTGCAGGGTGAATATATGCCTGCTTGAAATATACGTTTCCGAAAACGTGGTCGGGGTGTCCGTGGGTGTTAATGACAAACACGGGCTTGTCTGTAATTTTGCGCACCGTCTGATAAAGGTCGTTGTAACCGTTCATTGTGTCAATAACGCAGGCCTTCTCCTCGCCAACGACAAGGTAGCCCGTCGATTCGTGCGCTTCGTCCATTAAATATACGCCGGGGCGCAATTCTTTAACAAACAATTCCTTTTCCATAATGCATTACTCCCTTCCTCCGGTCCGATACTTTTATTATAATATTGCAACAGATTTTTGTCAAATAGTAAACGTTCGCTATCACTCACGTTAACTATAGAAAAACGGCTGTCGGAATGAAATTCCTTCCTGCCGCAAGCGGCATCGCCGTTTTTCGGTGCCTGCAGTTCATATAAATAATAATATACGTTCGCTATCACTCACGTTAACTATAGAAAAACGGCTGTCGGAATGAAATTCCTTCCT
>JAZSPX010000057.1:0-2609 GCA_045537675.1 Candidatus Faeciplasma sp.
TTATACTCAACGCTGGTAGGGTCGGCAAAGAACACGTTAGCGGCAATGGGGTTGTTTTCCCCCTCGGGCTTATAGGAGATGCTTAGTGTATCACCGACAGAAAGGCCAAGGTCCTGAGTGTCGATAATTTCATCGGTAAAGGTCAAGCCGTCCTGGTTAGAGCCCATCGAGTTGTTACAGCCTGCAAGCAAGGTTGCGCACAAAGCAAAGGCTGTAAGCAGAGTAATTAATCTCTTCATAATAAAAATGTCCTTTCAAAGTGTATGTGCAATAATCAAGCGATTAAAATACATCAAGCTTAATTATACACGTTTTGCCCAAACTTTGCAATAGGACAGACAAAAAGTTGAGAATAAAGCAAACTAACCGTTAGAAAAAATCAACCGCCGCCAATTTAAGGCAGCGGTTATAATTTTTATACAACAGGATTGTTTACAACACCCACGAACAAAACATCGCCGGTAGCGCCCGTGATCGCAAAGATGAAGGGACGGTCAAGGGTGAATTCAATTATGGGAAGAGGTTCTGCAGCTGCTTTTGCAGGCACTTCAATTTCAGTATATGCTGCGGCTTCGATACCCTGCTCGTCGATCTTAACTCGTGCGGCGTGCTTGACGTTCGAGACGTATAGCGGATAAGCCGAATCGATAAGGAATTCGCTTACAGAGCTGTCATATGCGTTTGTAACTCCCATGTTCATCAAAGCGTCATTCAGGCTGATGTTTGATTTAACGTCGAACTTGGGAAGGCTTAAGATAACGTCGGCATATTGTCTTTCGAAATCTTTTTTGTTGCTTGTGATAAACTCCGTCATTTTGTTATCTTCAAGAAGCTCTGCAAGGGTTACGTCTTCATCGGGCAGAATGAACCACATATTTCCGCCATCGTTAAGAGATTTCGAGGTTGCGCTGAAATTATCCGAATAATAAACCACGTTGCCGGCATAGCCGTTTAAAAAATCACATTCGAGCTCTGTGCCATCGGCAAGCGTGAAGATATCGGGCAGTGTTCTTGTTTTAGAAAATTCGTTATCCCAGCCGGCTTTATAATAGATTGTCGTTGCCATTACCAAAACGGTCTCGGGATCGAACTTGGTGCCTTCGACCGCGTCCTTCAAAAGGCCGCCTGTGTGCAAGTTTAGCCAACGCTTGTATGCTTCAAGCATTTCTTCAGAGCCTACATCGCAATTATAGCTTTCGGCAAAGTAATGCTGTGCAAGGTTTTCGCCAACGCCTTCCTTAAACTTAACGCTGTCGTCAATCCAGACAGAGCTTCCAAGCAAGCTTGTTGAGCGTCTATCATCGACGTAGTTGTGGCACCAAAGAGCATAGGCGCTTGTGCGAAGCTCGTCTATAGTTTCAGCACCCACAAGGTCAAGAACCTGCTGTCTTGTCTCGCCATCGGTAATTTCAGCGAGCATTCCAAGTGCAAGATATACGTTAAGGGGCGAATATATTGTGTTTTCTTCGGTATTGGCAAGAAGTATTTCCTTGACAGTTTGTGCTGTAAATTGGTCAACTCCTTCGCCTCTGCCTTCTACATTGCGGATTTTGTTTGAGTCGGGATAGTTTACATTCACAAGCGGTTCAACATCAAGCATCTCTCCGATTTCGGGCACTTCAACAACCACATCCTCTTCAACAATTACCTCTTGGTTTGGCTGTTCCTCTGCTTCTTGGGGGTAGTAACCTAAATCTGCAAGAGTTTTACCCTCGACCGTGAAGCTGACGCTTGCCTTCAAGTTACGTCTTGTGCCGATAACGTCGTTTTCATCTAAGGAATAATTGAGATATGCTGTGACCGTGTAATTACCTGCAGGGAGCTTGAATGAATCTCTGTCGTTAAAGAAGTCGGTATAGAAAGCGTTGTAGGGGTCGCTTGCCGACCAGCCGCCCGATTTGTTATAGGGGAAAATTGCGTCTTCCACATTTGTGAAAACGGTTGACATTAAAATATCCATCGTCATTCCCGAGCCCTGCTCGTTATCAAAGCAGGTGTCACCCTCAAGGCTGAAGCCAAGAATGGGGTCACCGCTCCAGACAGTTAATTTCTCGCCTGCAATAAGCGAAACCATTGCTTCAATTTCAATGTTCTCGTCCGAGGTATAGCGGTCTTTCGCGTTGAAAAGGGTAAGCTTGAACTCGTCGTTTTCACTCTCAATCATCTGAGAGGAATATTCGACAGGCTCATCGAGTACAACTCCGCCGTCGTCCTCGATATCGGGTTCAACAATCGGCACGATTTCATCGTTCAAATCGTCGTCAATGTCGGGTAACACGTCACTATCCTCCACATCGTTTAAGTTTGCGTTTTCTTCTTCGGGTGTGCCGCTTTCTGCGGGCACACAGCCGCACAAAAGCGTAAGCGCAAGAATGATTGCAAGAATTGATTTTAAGGTTTTCATAGTTTTGTGTCCTTTCAATATAGCGTTCTACAAATAATACAACCAACAAAGGCAAAATATTGCACTCTGAATTCAAATTCTACTTTCGGTAGATTTTGCGCACGGCGAAGCCCCACCCACTCCCTCTCTGCGAGGGAGTGGGTGCGCAAAGAGGCACACGGGCCTTTGGTAAGTACGCCGCCGCCGGGGGGGGGGAGGGGGTGGG
>JAZSPX010000081.1:0-2775 GCA_045537675.1 Candidatus Faeciplasma sp.
GTCGAACGAAGTGAGACTTGGCTATTGGGCTATAGTGATTCCAATAGTAAATCCTCGCTATGCTCGGATTAACTAAAAAGGCTCTAGGATTCTGAACCTAATGCCACGGCAACATTTTGCCGAATAGGAAACAACGCGAACCGTGGCATAAGCAAACCTTCGGTTTGCTAGGTTCAAATGAAGGTCAGTAGTAAAATAAAAAGAGATACCCGATTGGGTATCTCTTTTTATTTGGCTGCGGCTCTAGGATTCGAACCTAGGGAATGCTGGAGTCAGAGTCCAGTGCCTTACCACTTGGCGAAGCCGCAATATGTGATTTTAATGTGTAAGGCTTTGGCTGGGATAGGTGGATTCGAACCACCGGAATGACGGAGTCAAAGTCCGCTGCCTTACCGCTTGGCTATATCCCAATAACCAATTTCAAACAGCGTTTTACACAGCTTCATTATTATAGCAGACTGTTTTGCAAAATGCAAGTGTTTTTTTATAAAAAATTATTCTTTTTTATTTGAAGTTTTCGGGCAGATTGACCACTCGCCTTCTGCCTCTTAAAAAATGAACCGAAATTTGCACAAAATTTGAAGATATGATTAATTTTTTGAAATTTGAAGCAAAAAAATATTGAAAATGTGTTGAAATGTTTTATGGTTTCATGTATAATGTGAGTATCAATATTTATTTGGAGGTCAAATAATATGGCAAACATTCCTTGTGTTAAGCTTGGTATTATCGCAGTATCCAGAGACTGCTTCCCCATTGCTCTTTCCACTTCCAGAAGAGAAGCTATTGTTAAGGCATATGGCGAAGGTCTTTATGAATGCGGCATTACCGTTGAAAATGAAAAGGACGCTTTGGCTGCAGTTGCTGACGTTAAGAACGCAGGCTGCAACGCTTTGGTAGTATTCCTTGGTAACTTCGGTCCCGAAACTCCCGAAACCTTGATCGCTCAGAAGTTCGACGGCCCTGTAATGTACATTGCAGCTGCTGAAGGCGACGGCGACATGATCAACGGCAGAGGCGACGCTTACTGCGGCGTTTTGAACTGCTCTTACAACCTTGGTATGCGTCACTTGAAGGCATACATTCCCGAATATCCTGTTGGCACCGCTGAAGAATGTGCTGAAATGATTAAGAAGTTTGTTCCTATCGCTCGTGCTATCGTTGGCGTTAAGAACCTTAAGATCATCACCTTCGGTCCCCGTCCTCAGGACTTCTTCGCTTGCAACGCTCCTATCAAGGGTCTTTATGAACTCGGCGTTGAAATTGAAGAAAACTCTGAGCTTGACTTGCTCGTAGCTTATAAGGCACACGCTAACGACCCCAGAATTCCCGCTGTTTGCGAAGACATGGCTAAGGAATTGGGCGCTGAAGGCAACAACTGGCCTGAACTTTTGCCCAGAATGGCACAGTTCGAGCTTACACTTCTTGACTGGGCTGAAGCTCACAAGGGTGCTCGTGAATATGTTGCATTTGCTGACAAGTGCTGGCCTGCATTCCCCGAACAGTTCGGCTTCGAGCCTTGCTATGTTAACTCCAGACTTGCTGCTAAGGGTATTCCCGTTGCTTGCGAAGTTGACATCTATGGCGCACTTTCCGAATTCATCGGCGCTTGCATCACCGGCGACGCTGTAACCCTCCTCGACATCAACAACACTGTTCCTCAGTACATTTATGACGAAGACATCAAGGGCAAGTTCAACTATAGCTTGACTGACACCTTCATGGGCTTCCACTGCGGTAACACTCCTTCTTGCAAGATGTGCGACGACAGAGCTGTTAAGTATCAGCTCATTCAGCACAGATTGCTTGAACCCGTTGATTCTGAGCCTGACTTCACCAGAGGTACTTTGGAAGGCGACATCGCTGCTTCCAACATCACCTTCTACAGACTCCAGTGCGACAGCGAAGGCGTTTTGCGCGCTTACATCGCTGAAGGCGAAGTTCTTCCCGTTGCTACAAGATCCTTCGGTGGTATCGGTATCTTCGCTATCAACGAAATGGGCAGATTCTACCGCCACGTTCTCGTTCAGAAGAGATATCCTCACCACGGTGCTGTTGCATTTGCACACTGCGGCGAAGCTTTGTATGAAGTTTTGAAGTACTTCGGCGTTTGCGACATCGCTTACAACCAGCCTAAGGGTGTTCTTTACAAGACTGAAAATCCTTTCGCTTAATCGCTGGTACATAAAATCAACCCTCCCCAAGCGGGAGGGTTTTTTTATTTATAAAACGGGGCGGAGGCCGACGTGCGCCGAAGGCGGCGTGGCGGAGGGGACCCGCAAGCGATGAACACGTTTTGAGATATTCCGGTTTTGGAACACATTAGTCAAAGTGACATATCCCCTGTTGGTGGTTGAATAATCTTTATATAGTATAACTATTGACTTTAGCACGATAGAGTGTTAAAATGTTAATACATTGTTGAGATAAAATAGGAGGACCTATAGAAGATATGAGCGAAAAGATTAAGGACAACACAAAAATGCTGATCAAGGCTATCATGTCGCTTGAGACCGAAGAGGAATGCAGACAGTTTTTGAATGATATTTGCACGATTAAAGAGATTAAGGAGATGTCCTCGAGATTAGAGGTTGCAATGCTTTTATCGAACGGCGAGGTTTATACAGACATTGCCGAGAAGACAGGAAGCTCGACTGCAACAATCAGCCGTGTTAACCGCGCACTTAACTATGGTGACGGCGGCTATGAGTTGATTATTAAAAGACTTTTGGAGGGCAAAAGTGAGTAATTTGAACAACGTTTTGAAATTCAGCG
>JAZSPX010000163.1:0-2819 GCA_045537675.1 Candidatus Faeciplasma sp.
GCGACCCCAAGGGCAAGATCCGCAAGCTGATGGACTATACCGACCGCGGCGGCGATGTAGCCGATCCATGGTATTCCGACCGCTTCGACATTGCCTACCGCGACATTTATGACGGATGCAAAGCCCTGCTCGAATCTTTAAAACATAACTAAAAAATTATCCCTCTTGCTTAAACAGGCAAGAGGGATTTTTTCGCACATCACAGCCCAAGCCTGTTCTTAACATAGCGCAGGCTGTTCAAATACTGCTCGTCGGTGTTCAAATGCTCAATAATCACGGGCATATCGGGGCTTTCAAGGTCACAAAGGCGTGCAAACGCTTCAAGGTCAAGGTTGCCTTCGCCCACGGCACATTCTTCAAGCTGGAAGGTAAACTGCTCCTTAAGTCTTACGTCTTTTAAGTGGCAACTGCATATTCTGCCCTTAAGAAGCGTAAAGCATTCAGCCAAAAACTCATCGTTAAAGAAATACCTTCTCGGCGAGGTTATCATGTTAATAGCGTCCAAATGTGCCGCAAACTGCGGGTGGTCAACCGCCTCAATAAGCTTTAAATATTCCTTCGGGCTCGAGGGGATCATCCACGGCATCGACTCGATGCTGAAATATGCTCTTTCAGGCTTTGCCTGAGAAAGTATATATTTCACCGCTTCAACTGTCATGTCAAAGGTCTCATCGCTGAAGTTCTCGCGGTAGCCTCCGTCCCACCTCGGGCCATGAGGGGTACCTGCCACGTTGACAGCGCACACAGCGCCAATCTCGTCTGCTAAAATAAGCTGACGAATGTTATAATCAAGCGCCGACTTCTTCTTTTCGGGGTCCCTGTCAAGCATGTTATTCCACACGCCAACCTCGGCAATAACCAAGTCGTTTTCCCTTGCCGCGTCGGCATATGCCTTAATCAAGCCCTTATCTGCGTTGCAGTTCAAGGGGAAGTTCACCGAGCCGCAACCCAAATCTTTCATTCTTTTTGCCCACTGCTCGGGGCTGTCATGCTTTAAAGGCGAGGATAAACCAAGTCTCATATTTTTATACCTCCCTTAAAAATTTCTTAAATATACCACGCTCGGGTCAAAGTCTTTTAAAGTTTTAACGCCCGTTCTTGCCATGGTGGCACAAAGTTCACGGTTAAGCTCACCGATTCGTCTTGTAACGCCGCTTGCCCCCTCTGCCAAAGGGCCCATAAGGTTTCGTCCCACACAAACAGCGTCAGCACCAAGTGCCAAAGCCTTATAAACGTCCATGCCGCTTTCAAATCCGCAGTCAACAAAAATCTTCATTCTGTCGCCCACAGCTTCTTTAATTTTCGGCAGAACCATCAGCGGGGGAACAGCATAGTTCATAATTCCGTGGTGGTGCGAAACAACAATGCCCTTAACGCCTGCGTCAATGCACTTCAAAGCGTCCGAAACGCTTAAAACGCCCTTAACGATAAAAGGCACCTTTGCCGCCTCAACAAACGTTTTGATCTCGTCAAAGGTCTTCGGCTTCATCGGCAAGCCTAAAACGTTGTCATATTTTCCGTCCCACGAAAAAGCGTGGTCAATATCCATTCCCACGGCAAACGCACCGTTTTTAACAGCGTGTTCAATCCGCCACAAAACGTCATCGTTATCGGCATGAGGTTTAATTATTCTTACCGTCTTAGCGCTCGCAAAAATATTCTCCATTTCGTCGCTTTCGCCCATGCCCACCCAGTGAACAGCACCGGCGTTATTTGCACCCTTTGCAATCTCAACCATTGCGTTGTCGCAAATGTTATGCAAATGCGAAAGCGCCGCAGTCATGACAGGAGTTTTAAAGGTTTCGCCGAAAAGCTCAAAAGTCAAATCGGGCAGGTCCGAGTCGATATAGCGTGTTTCCAAAAGCAAAGAATCAAAATAATCTCTTGTAATTTTGTTCGAATCGTGTGTCATTGTGTTCCTCCTGATTATAATAAATTTCCACTTTCATTTTACAATATTTAAAAAACAATTGCAACCATATTGCCAATGTTTGTATAATTGTGATATAATGCAAAAAACAGTTTTTATTTTTTGGGAGGTGCAAAAGAGTGTATCGCAACTTAGGAATTCTTGCCCACGTAGACGCAGGCAAAACAACGCTTACCGAACAGCTTTTATATACCTCGGGCGTCATCCGCGATCTCGGCTCGGTCGATGACGGCACCACCCGCACCGACTCTTTGTTAATCGAGCGTCAGCGAGGGATTTCCGTGCGCTCTGCCACCGCCTCATTAAAATGGAAGGGCGAGACCGTCAACATAATCGACACTCCCGGCCACGTTGACTTTGCAGGCGAGGTTGAAAGAAGCCTTGAAGCTTTGGACTTCGCCATTCTTGTCATCTCCTCGCCCGACGGGGTTAAGGCACACACCGAAAATTTACTTCATGCTCTCACTCAAATCGACCTGCCCAGAATGATTTTCATTAACAAGCTCGACCGTGCAGGCTCCGACTTCAAAGGAATCATATCCGAGCTTAACCGTTTGTCTGGCGGCAAAACCGTCTATATGCCCGTTAACGAGCCTGTCAACGAAGGCGGCGACAACTGCAAAATTTCCACCCGCAGTTTCCCTTATGCCGTAACCGAAGCCTTGGCAGAAATCAACGACTTCGTTGCCGAACTTTTCTTGATTGACGAGACCCTGCCCGATGATAAAATCGACGAAATGCTCCCAAAAGCTATTTTCGAAACCAAGATAACCCCCGTTATGTGCGGCTGCGCCAAAAAAGGCATTGGTGTCAGCGAGCTTTTGGATTTCATTACAAAATATATGCCACATGCCGATTATAAAAAGACAGAGGAAACCTCGGGCATAAT
>JAZSPX010000128.1:0-7395 GCA_045537675.1 Candidatus Faeciplasma sp.
AAACGAGGGGTAGAGATATATGCCGCAGCAGACGGTATTGTAACCCACGCAGGAACAAAGTCGACCTATGGCAAGCTTGTCATAATCGACCACGGTTACGGATATGAGACCTATTACGCTCACCAGTCGAAGCTTGTCTGTGAAGAAGGCGATTATGTTCAAAAGGGCGACCTTATCGGCTATATCGGCATGACAGGTACAGCCTCGGGCAACCATCTGCATTTCGAGCTAAGACATGATAACGACCGAATCGACCCGCTTTTAGGTCTTGTCGGCTATGGCGACCACGAAGACAGGGATTGGTAAAAAATAAGCAACGGGCGAGCCTATGTGCTCGCCCATAAATTTATCAGCAATAAAAATTTTTTAAAAATCCTATTGACAAGTCTATTTGTCGGTGATATAATGTAAAAGCTGTCAGCAAGACAGCTAATTAAATATGCGGCAGTGCTGGAATAGGCAGACAGGCACGTTTGAGGGGCGTGTGTCAACGACGTATGGGTTCAAGTCCCATTTGCCGCACCATTAAAACAGCTCGAGCATTTGCTCGGGCTGTTTTAATTTTGTCTGTAATCTGACGCAGGGCCGAGAAATCGAAGATTTCTCTTGCTTTTCGCTTTACTAACTTTAGTTTTGTACGATACTTTGGCGAAAAGCTGTTCAATGTCCCATTTGCATTTTGTTCGCTTATTTTGCGCTTATCAATCTTGCACATTTAACAAAGCTCTGGCGCAAAATTGTTCAACGTCCCATTTGCATTTTGCTTGCAAACTCTGCCACTTGCGCTAACCCTTACTTTCGTGATATAATCATATCGAGGTGACCCCCATGACTCTTCGTGAAAAAGCTGATATTATAATGGACCGCTTGGAGGAGCTTTACCCCGACGCTGTCTGTTCGTTGGAATATGAAAAGCCCTATGAGCTTTTGATTGCAACGCGCTTATCTGCCCAGTGCACCGACGCGCGCGTTAACATCGTAACCAAAGACCTCTTTAAAAAGTTCCCCACCCTCTCGGCTTTTGCCTGTGCCAAGGTCGAGGAGATCGAGGAGATCATCCGCCCCTGCGGTCTTTTCAGAACAAAAGCAAAAAGCATTTATGAGCTTGCAAACGTTTTGATTGATAAATTCAGCGGCGAGCTGCCCGACAACATGAGCGATCTGACCTCTTTGCCGGGGATTGGCAGAAAGACCGCAAACCTTATTATGGGCGACGTTTTTAAGCAGCCCGCCATCGTCACCGACACCCACTGCATTCGAATTTGCGCAAGACTTGGGCTTTCTAAGGGCGATAACCCCGCAAGTGTTGAACGCCAGCTTTGGCAGGTTTTGGATACCTCACGCTCGAGCGATTTTTGCCACCGGCTCGTTAATTTCGGGCGTGATGTTTGCGTGGCGCGGACACCCAAATGCGACAAATGCCCCCTTTTTGATCTGTGCGATTTTAAAAACAAATAAACCGAATATGACTGCGCTGTAAAATCACAAAAACCTTGATTTTACAGCGTTTTTTTACTCTTTATCTCTTGATATTCTTTTAACAATGTGCTATACTTAACATGTATGTATAAAGGGTATTATGCGCACTTGTAGCATTTGCGCTTTGCCCTAACATCACATTCAAATATCATCAAGGAGGTTCAGTAATGGGCTCAAAAATCACAACAATCCCCTTCAAGGGCACACCCGAGCAGGAAGCTCAGCTTGTTGAGTACATTAACGGTATCAAGCACGAAAAGGGTTGCTTAATGCCTGTAATGCAGTACGCTCAGGGTATCTACGGATATCTTCCTATCGAGGTGCAGTCGATCATCGCTCGTGAACTCGGCATCCCCATGGAAAAGGTTTACGGCGTTTCGACATTCTACGCTCAGTTCTCACTCGTTCCCAAGGGTGAATACACCATTTCCGTATGCTTGGGTACTGCTTGCTATGTAAAGGGCTCGGGCGACATTTTTGAAAAGCTTTCTGAAAAGCTTGGAATTAAAGAGGGTGAAACCACCCCCGACGGTAAGTTCTCGCTTGTTGGCTGCCGCTGCATCGGCGCTTGCGGTCTTGCACCCGTACTTACTGTTAATGAAGACGTTTACGGCCGTTTAACTGTTGACGACGTAGACGATATCCTTGCAAAGTACATGAACTAATAGCCTTTAAGCTTAAGGAAAAGGAAAGTCTGTATGAAAATTACCACTGTCAAGGAATTGTTAGAAGCCAAGATCGTCTGGGGCGAAGAGCTTATCGGTAAGCATGTTTATTCCGCTTGCGGAAGCGACATGATGAGTGACGTTTTGGCATATGTAAAAGATCAGTCTGTGCTGCTCACCGGGCTTGTAAACTCTCAGGTCATCAGAACGGCAGAAATGATGGACATGGTTTGTGTCGTTTTCGTCCGTTCCAAGATGCCTAATCAAGAGATGATCGAGCTTGCAAAGGAAAGCGGAATCGTTTTGCTTGCAACTGACAAGCGTTTATATGACGCTTGCGGTATACTCTATTCAAACGGCCTCTGCGGAAACGGAGTTCGCCGTGGATAACAACATCATTAAATTCACTTATAATGTTGACGGAACCGATTTCACATCGGCAGGTCAGGCTTCTGTAATGTTGAAAAAGAACCTTAGGCAGCTTGGCATTTCGCCCGACACCATTCGCCGTGCGTCAATCGCAATGTACGAGGGTGAGATAAACATGGTTATCCATGCCGACGGCGGCGTTGCCGAGATAGAAATCAGCGAAGAAAGCATTACGATCATACTTAAAGACCGCGGCCCCGGAATTAAGGACATCAACCAGGCAATGCAGGAGGGGTTCTCGACTGCACCCGACGATGTACGTTCTTTGGGCTTTGGCGCAGGCATGGGCTTGCCCAACATGAAGCGCTACTCGGACCACATGGAAATCGAGTCGGAGCTTGGTGTTGGCACAACCATCACAATGAAGATCAATATCTGACGGGACGGAGTTAGGTTATGAAAAAGTACGAACATTCGGTGTCGCTTGATATTTCAAAATGCACCGGCTGCACGACCTGCATCCATCGCTGCCCGACAGAGGCAATAAGAGTCAGGGACCATCACGCTGTTATCGACCCCGACAGGTGTATCGACTGCGGCGAATGCATAAGAGTTTGTCCTCACGGCGCAAAAAAAGCTGTTTTAGACCGCATTAAGGACATGGATAAGTTCAAGTGGAAGATAGCCCTTCCCGCACCCAGCCTTTATGCCCAGTTTGACAACCTGGACGACGTGGACTTTGTCCTGCAGGGACTTTTGGACATCGGCTTTGACGACGTGTTCGAGGTTTCCCGCGCGGCAGAGCTTGTTTCGGCTTACACCCGCAACTATTTAAAGGTTGAGGGCATTCAGAAGCCTGCAATCAGCTCGGCTTGTCCTGCCGTTGTAAGACTTATCGAACTCAGATTCCCCTTCCTTAAAGATAACATAATCAAAATGCTCCCTCCGATGGAGATTGCAGCAAAATTAGCACGAGACGAGGCGCTTGAAAAACACCCCGACCTCAAGCCTGAGGATATCGGTGTCTGCTTCATTTCGCCCTGCCCCGCTAAGATGAGTTATGTTAAGAACGGATTTTCCGATTATGAAAGCAAGGTCGATGTCGTTGTACCTATAAGCGACATTTACTTCATGCTTATCAACGCCATGAGTCATACCAAGCAACCTAAGTGCTTGTCCGAATCGGGCATGATAGGCATTGGTTGGGCCACCTCGGGTGGTGAAGCAACCGCAATTTTCAACGAAAAATATCTTGCCGCCGACGGCATAGATAACGTTATAAGAGTTTTGGACCAGATTGAAAACGGTAATATTCCTCACCTTGAATTTGTCGAGCTTAACGCCTGCATAGGCGGCTGCGTGGGCGGCGCATTAACAATGCAGAACCCCTTTATTGCAAAGGCAAGACTTCAGGGCTTAAGAAGATATTTGCCTGTTTCGCAGAATTTCCTTTCTGCGGAGGAAGCAAAATACATACCCGAATATTACTTCTTTAACGAGCTGCCCGAATACTCGCCCATCTCACGCCTTAGCGAGAGTATGGCAGAATCTATGAGAATGATGGCGGATATTCAGAAGCTGAAAAATCAGCTTCCCGGATATGACTGCGGCTCCTGCGGAGCGCCTACATGCCGTGCCTTTGCCGAAGATGTGGTTAAGGGGCTGGCTAAAAAGAGCGACTGCGTTTTGATAATGAAGGACCGCTTTAAAGAGTATCTCGAAAATCTTGGAGAGGATGAGGACAAGTGACAGTAAGTGAATTTGCTAAAAAGCATTCTCTTGAAGTTTTGTGCCTGCCCGACGACAGGGAAATCACCGGCGGCTACGTTGGCGACCTTCTTTCGTGGGTAATGGGCAGAGCCTCATCGGGCGATGCCTGGGTGACAATCATGTCAAACAACAACATTCTGGCTGTGGCAACACTTGCCGACGTTGCGTGCATAATCCTTGCCGAGGGTGTCAGACTTGACGCCGAGCTACTTAAAACAGCACTTGACAAAGGCATTAACGTCTTAACAAGCGAGGCCGACGCTTTTAAGCTTTCGGCAATGCTTGCAAGCGAGCTGTAATTATGAACAAATACTATTACGATCTGCACGTTCATTCCTGCTTATCCCCCTGTGCCGACAACGACAACACCCCCTGCAATTTAGCAGGCTTTGCGGCAATCTCGGGAATAAACATAATGGCGCTGACAGACCATAACACCTGCAAAAACTGCCCTGCATTCTATGCTGCGGCAAAGGCATATGGGGTTATACCCGTTGCCGGAATGGAGCTTACGACCTCGGAAGATATTCACGTTGTTTGCTTGTTCGAAACGTTGGAACAAGCGATGGCATTTGACAACGAGGTTGACTCTAAGCGAATTAAATTCAAAAACCGCGAAGATATTTTCGGCGAGCAGCTTATTTTAAACGAGGATGACGAGATAATCGGCAAAGACGAGTTTTTGTTATCCAACGCAACGATGATTTCTTTGGACGAAGCACCTGCTTTGGTGAAGAAACATGGCGGTGTGTGCTATCCTGCTCACATCGACCGTGACGCTAACGGCATTGTTGCTGTTCTGGGCACACTGCCCGAAACACCGCAGTTCCGCTGTGTTGAAATAAGAGACCTTGAAAATATCGAGCCTTATAAAGAGCGCTTTGATTTAAAGGATAAAGTAATCGTGATAAGCTCGGACGCACATTATTTGCAAGATGTGCGTGACAAAGAAAACTTCTTCGAGCTTGACGACGAGCCTTACAGCGGCGACAAAGTAAGACACGAGCTATTTAAGTTATTAAGGGGCAACGAATGAAAGAACTATCTCTTAATATTTTGGACATCACCGAGAATTCGGTGAAGGCAGGCGCAAGCCTCACCGAAATTCTGATTGACGAAACCGCCGACACCTTGACGATTTCGATTAAGGACGACGGCTGTGGAATGAGCGAAGAGGTTGTGAAAAAGGTCATCGACCCGTTTTACACCACCCGCACAACAAGAAGTGTTGGGTTAGGCATTCCCCTCTTTAAGCTTGCGGCCGAAATGACAGGCGGCAGCTTTGAAATCACGTCGAAAGAAAAAGCACTTTATCCCGACAGTCACGGAACCGTGACAAAAGCCTCGTTTATAAAAAATCACATTGATTTTACACCTTTGGGGGACGTGGCATCGACCCTGACGACTTTAATTCAGGGCCACCCCGAAACAGATTTTCTGTTTAGCCACAAAAAGAACGGGGGCGAGGTTACGCTCGACACCCGCGAGCTGAGAGTTATCCTTGGCGACGAGGTTTCGCTTAGCGAATATGAAGTTATTAAATGGATTGAAGGTTTTTTATTAGAACAGTATCAATCTTTGTAAATTTGAAAGAAGGGACGAAATTTTATGAAAACATTGGCTGAATTACAGGCAATTAAGGACAGAATGAAAGACAAGGTAGTCCTTCGTGAAGGCGTTGACGAAAAGCGCGTAGTTGTCGGCATGGCAACCTGCGGTATCGCAGCAGGCGCACGTCCTGTTCTTAACGCTTTTGTTGAAGGCGTTAACGAATCGGGTCTTGCAAGCAAGGTTAGTGTTACACAGACCGGCTGCATCGGCATCTGCCAGTATGAACCTGTTGTTGAAGTTTTTGAAGCAGGCAAGGAAAAGGTAACCTATGTTAAGATGACTGCTGAAAAGGCTGCAAAGGTTATTGAAGAGCATCTTAAAAACGGTAAGGTCGTAGCTGAATACACCATTGCCAATTATAAAGCATAAGTGGAGGTATTTTAAATGATTCGTACACACGTATTAGTTTGCGGCGGTACCGGATGTACCTCTTCGGGTTCCAAGTCCATTCAGGCAGCTTTTAACGAAAACATCGAAAAGTTCGGACTTGCTGAAGAAGTAAAGCTTGTACAGACCGGTTGCTTCGGTCTTTGTGCTGAAGGCCCCGTTGTAATCGTTTATCCCGATGGCACATTCTATAGCCGTGTTCAGGCTGAAGACGTTGCTGAAATCGTAGAAGAGCATTTGCTCAAGGGCCGCCCTGTTACAAGACTTGTATATCACGGCGACTTGGCAGTTCAGGAAGAAGAAATCTCTAACGTTTCTTTGAACGACACTGCATTCTACAAATCTCAGACCCGTGTTGCTTTGCGTAACTGCGGTGTTATCAACCCCGAAGAAATTGACGAATATATCGCAATGGACGGTTATCAGGCTTTGGGTAAGGTTCTTACCGAAATGACTCCCGATGACGTTATCAAGTGCATCTTAGATTCCGGTCTTCGCGGACGCGGCGGCGGCGGCTTCCCCACCGGCAGAAAGTGGGCTTTGACAGCTGTTAACCAGGCTCCCCAGAAGTATGTTGTTTGTAACGCCGACGAAGGCGACCCGGGTGCATTCATGGACCGTTCCGTTTTGGAAGGCGACCCCCACGCTATTATTGAAGCTATGGCTATTGCAGGTTATGCAATCGGCGCTTCCCAGGGTTACGTTTACGTTCGTGCTGAATATCCTATCGCTGTTGCACGTTTGCAGCTCGCTATCGATCAGGCTCGCGAATATGGCCTTTTGGGTAACAACATCTTCGGCACCGACTTCTCGTTCGATCTCGGCATTCGTTTGGGCGCAGGCGCATTCGTTTGCGGTGAAGAAACTGCTCTTATGACCTCTATCGAAGGTAACAGAGGCGAACCCAGACCTCGTCCTCCTTATCCTGCAGTTAAGGGCTTGTTCGAGTCTCCTACACTTGAAAACAACGTTGAAACATTTGCTAACGTTCCTCAGATTATCCTTAAAGGCGCCGAATGGTTTGCTTCTATGGGTACTGAGCGTTCAAAGGGTACTAAGGTATTCGCACTCGGCGGTAATATCAATAACACAGGTCTTGTTGAGATTCCTATGG
>JAZSPX010000190.1:0-1731 GCA_045537675.1 Candidatus Faeciplasma sp.
GTCTTCCCGTCTCAGATCGAAGAAGTTCTTCTTAAGGCTTCAAACGGCACAATGCCCAACTATCAGATTATTGTTGACCGTGTTAACAATAACGACACCCTTGACATCAACGTTGAAATGACTGCAGATATGTTCGGTGACGACATCAAGTCCATTTCCTCGACCGAAAAGATGCTTGAAAACGAAATCCGTTCTGTTTTGGGCATCGGCGCCAAGATCCACCTTTGCAACCCCAAGTCTTTGCCCAAGAGCGAAGGCAAAGCAAAGCGTGTATTCGATAACCGCAAGCTTCACTGATTTTTTAGGAGGTTAAGTTATGTATATTATTCAGCTTTCTGTTTTTGTTGAAAACAAGCACGGCAGAGCATGCGATATTATGGAGATCCTCTCTGCAAACGATATTAACATTTTAACTCTTTCAATTGCCGACACCACCGACTTTGGTGTTATGCGCCTTATTGTTGACAAGCCCGAGCTTGCAAAGAAGGTTATTTCCGAGGCTGGAATCATCTGCCGCACAACAAGAGTTATTGCCGTGCCCGTTGACCACACCCC
Source organism: Candidatus Faeciplasma sp. (assembly GCA_045537675.1). Classification (GTDB taxonomy): domain Bacteria; phylum Bacillota; class Clostridia; order Oscillospirales; family Ruminococcaceae; genus Faeciplasma. The sequence goes on from JAZSPX010000190.1 coordinate 556, forward strand.
CGGCGAGCTTACAAAGCTTTTGAAGATTTTGAAGGACGCAGACCTTTCTGTTGAATATCTTTATGCTTTCTGTGTTGAGGAACATTCAAAGCCCATCATCGTTTTGCGCCCCACCCACCGCGAGCCTGCGCTTAAAGCACTTATTGCTGCAGGAATTGAACCTGTAACTATCGAGCAGGAATAATTACGAATTGAAAGAAGTTTATTTATAATGGATTACAGAATTTCAGACAAATTTAAAAGCATGAAGCCTTCGGCTATCCGTGAGATTTTTAAAAGCCTTGGCAAGCCGGGCGCAATTTCGTTTGCTGCAGGCAACCCCAGCCCCGAATCCTTCCCTGCCGAAGAAATGGGCAAAATTGCAGACGATATTTTTAAAAACGAGCCTGTAACTGCTTTGCAGTATGGCATTACCGAGGGTTATGTGCCCTTAAGACAGCTTGTTACCGAAAGACTTTCCCGTGTTTATAACATTAACTCGCCCGACGACGACACGATAATCGTCACAGGCGGCCAGCAGGGCATTGAGCTTACCTGCAAGGTAATGTGTAACGAGGGTGACGTTGTCATCTGCGAAAGCCCCAGCTTCATCGGCGCGCTCAATGCGTTCCGTTCTTTGGGTGCCAAGCTTAAAGGCGTGCCGCTGAACGAAGACGGCATCGACCTTGACCTTCTGGAAAAGGCGCTTATTGAAAACCCCAACACCAAGCTTTTATATCTTATTCCCACGTTCCAGAATCCTGCAGGCACCACCTCGACTTTAGAAAACCGCAAAGCGGTTTATGAGCTTGCAAGAAAGTATAACGTCATTATTATCGAGGATAACCCTTACGGCGACCTTAGATTCTCGGGCGAGAACGTGCCTACTTACAAGAGCATGGATGTTGACGGCAGAGTTGTTTATTGCGGCTCATTCTCGAAGGTTCTTTCCGCCGGCATGAGAATTGGTTTTGTTTGCGCAAACAAAGAGCTTATAAGCAAAATTGTTGTTGCAAAGCAGGTCGAAGACGTTCACACAAACGTTTTGTTCCAGATGATCTGTGCCCGTTACATTTCTGAATATGACCTTGACGCACACATTGAAAAGATAAGAAAGCTTTATGCTCATAAAGCTAACCTGATGATTTCGGCGCTTGAAAAATATATGCCCGACTGCGTTAAGTTCACCCGACCCGA
>JAZSPX010000015.1:0-7701 GCA_045537675.1 Candidatus Faeciplasma sp.
TGTGGTGACATTCTCCCACGATGCGGAAGTCATGTTTTCGTTTTCATCGAATTTCATGTCGCTGTAATAAGAAGCATTTTCAGCGCAGGAATAGGAAATGAGACGTTCTATCTTTTTAGCACCGAAGGTTATGGTATATCCGGTCATGTTGCCTTCTAAATCGAAGCTGATTACCTTTTTACCGACAGCATTTGTAAGTTCTTCATCGGTGCAAAGCAGATAAATCAATTCAGTTGTGCTTCCGTCGCTTTTGGTTTCATAGGCAAGCTCTGAGTAGTAGCCCTCAACATATCCGTAATCGACGGTTTCATCAATCTTGTTCTTTTTGCAGGCAACAAGCGACAACGCAAGAACCAACGCCAACGCAAGGCAAATAGTTTTAGTAAAGAGTTTCATTCAAATCTCCGTTTCACTGCGGGTGCAGATATATGATTAATATTTAAAATTCAACAAAGTGCGACTAAGCCGATAAGCCGAGTTTTGTCGTGTACGGCAATCTATCTAGCCTGTGCGTTGCCGCACAGATCAAGCCACCTATAACGATAAGTCCGCCGAGCAGACGTTAAAAACTTACCGAACCAAACGGTGTTGCATCGGGTAGGGTTTACATGGCAGTGCAGTCTCCTGCACCCCGGTGAGCTCTTACCTCGCCTTTCCATCCTTACCGCAAAAGCGGCGGTATATTTCTGTTGCACTTTCCCTAAGGTCGCCCTCGGCTGCCGTTAGCAGCTACCCTGCTCTGCGATGCTCGGACTTTCCTCATCCGCCGAAAAATCGACGTCCGCTGCCGTATAGCTTACTCGCAAACTGTATTCTACTATAATTTAAACGATATGTCAACCATTATTCTCGGTTAAAGTTTCCCCTCTTGCCTGAGAAAATTCTTCGACAAGCATTGAAACCTCGTTATAAAGAACGTAGTCAACCCTCTCCTCGCCCTCGATATTCGTGAGGACCACTAAGACGTATGGGTGAGGGGCGTCTATGTAGGCAACGTCGTGGAAGGCAAAGCTTGCCCAGCCGTATTTGCGGTAAACCGTGTAGGTAGAGGTTATCATACGGTTTTTGGTGTGCGTCAGGTCATATTTAAACGGCTCGACAAATGGGCTGTCGCTTCGCAAGAACTGCGCAAGCATTCTGCCCGAAGCACCGGCCGATTCTAAGCAGAGCTTTTGCTTTCGAGAACGTGTGTCCGTTTCGTGGGTGAAGCCGCGTTCTTTACAGTAAGCCTCGAAATCCTCCCACGTTGAAAGGTCTTTCAGCATTTCAAACGCCACGTTATCACTTTCGGTAATGGCAAGCTTTAAAAGCTGTAAAACCGTGTATTGGTCGCCGAAGCTGCCGTTGACGATTAAGCCCGTGCCGTGGAAATAATGGCGTTTTTCATAGGTCAGCACCAAGTCAGGTGAAATTTCGCCCGAGGTAAGCTTTTCGTAAATATAAACGCAATAAGGAATTTTCACGATGCTTGCAACGGGGTAATGAACGCCGGGGTTTATGTAAAGCTCGTAGCCTGTTTCAACGTCGTAAAAGTAAATCGACATCACTCTGTCACGAGGGGTGATAACCGTTCCATCCTCGGCAAGCTGTTCGAATTCGGGGGTGCAGGTGCATTTAAACGGGTCGCCGTTGCAGTTTAAATTGAGGTTATACCTTGCGAAAATATCGTCGAGTCTTAGATAAAACTCCTCGGGAAATTCAAAGAGGGGTATAACAGGCTCGGTCACAACGGGTTCGGGTTCTGTCGCAGGCTCGGGTGTAGTGGTCGGCTCGGGCGTTGTGGTGACAGGTTCGGTCGTCGTTGCCTCGGTAGTGGTCGTAACCTCGGGGGTGGTGACAGGCTCTTGTGTGGTTGTCTCGCTTGACTGAGTGGTTGTAGGGAACGTAACCTCGCTGAAAGGGGTTGTTGTTACGGTTTCTTCGTTATCGAAGCTGACGTTTACGTTACAGGCAGTAAACAGCACAACGCATATAAGTGCAAACACTAAAGTTTTTTTCAAGTCACTCTCCCCTTTCATAATGGAAATGAAAACGGCTGCTAACGGAAATCCGCAGCAGCCGCACTGCAAGCAAATGTTAAATTACTTAACGCTGTCAAAAGTCATAAGCTCGTAATTTTCGTTGTAAGTGATCTCGGCGTTTTCCAAAATCTCGTTAATATCCTTATTGAACTTATCGCTTATAACTGTTTCTTTGCAGGCTTCTGCATTTGCAACGATATAAGCCTCGTGCTCTAAGCGTTCGATAATGTGGTAGCCGTAAGAGGTCTCTACAAGTCCGCTGATCTGACCAACCTCGAGCGAGAAGGAGGAATCTTCAAATTCCTTGACCATCGCGCCATAGGTGAAGAAATAGCCTTCGTCGTTTTCAAGCATACCGGGGTCGTCGCCGACTGTCTGAGAAAGCTCGAACACGTCAGCTTCGCCGTTGTTGATCTGGGTGAGAAGCTGGTTAGCATAATCGAGTGCTGCCTGCTTAAGCTCTTCTTCGGTTGCATTTTCATAGCCTTCAAGGCCCTTGAAGTGGTCGAACGAAACCAGAACGTGGTGAACTCTTCTGTAATCGTTCAAAAGAATTTCTCTGATCTCGTCATCGGTAGGTGCCAGGGGTGCGCCTTCAGCGCCGTAAAGGTCCTGATATACACGGTAGCACATGATCTCCTGAGTGATGAGACGTCTTAAAAGGTCTTCGGTAAAGCCGGTTTCTTTAAGGGTGTTCTCATATTCTTCCTGAGAGTTAAAGCCGGCAGCCTGTTCGGCCATGTAAGTATCGATGGTTATTAAATCCTCGTCGGTCAGGGTGATGTTGTGAGCCTTTGCAACGATGTTGCCCCAGTTAGCCTCTAACAGATAGGATTCGGCATAAGCCTTGAGGGTGGGCAAAAGACCGGCATTTGAAGCCCAGAAGGTCTCGCCGCCGCCGGAGAACTGGACGGTGTCGAGATATTTATACATATATCTGTATTCGTCAAAGGGTATTTCAAAGCCGTTAATGGTCATGATGGTGTCGGATTCGCCAAGAACCTTTTCGCCGTTGATGTAAAGACCGATTTCAGCAGATTCGTTGTTTGCGGAATTTTCGCCTTCAACGTCGTCCTTAGCGTCGCCGCAGGCTGTGAAAACGGTAAGCGCCATAACCAAAACAAGCATAAGCGCAAAAAGCTTTTTTAAACTGTTCATTTTAATCTCCAAATTTCAAAATAAATTACATTTACAATGCGTTGTTGATTATAATGCCTTAATGTGAAAGTTTTGTGACAGCGGTTTAAAAAGCGCAAACAACATTAAAGCATGACAACCGGATTTATTAAATTACAAAGTTGCCGTTTTCAAAGATCTGAACAGCTTCTCCGTCCTTGGTGTAGCCGACAATGGACATATCGGGCGCACCTATCATGAAGTCAACGTGGATCATGGAGTCGTTAAGTCCCATTTCCTTGAAATCTTCATCGGAAAGGTTTTCGTAACCTTCAACACAGTCTCTGTATCCTCTGCCAAGTGCGATGTGGCAGCTTGCATTTTCATCGAAGAGGGTTTCATAGTAAAGAACGTTCTGGTTGCTGATGGGCGAATCGACAGGAACGAGTGCAAGCTCGCCGATCATGGAAGCGCCTTCGTCCATGGTGATCATCTTTTCCAAAAGCTCCTGACCCTTTTCTGCCGTGCAGGAAACAGCCTTGCCGTTTTCGAAGGTGAGGGAGAAGTTTTCGATCAGCTGGCCCTGATAGGACAGAGGCATGGTGGAAACCACCTTACCCTCGGCCTTGCCCTTTACGGGAGAGGTGAACACTTCGATAGTGGGCATGTTGGGGTTGAAGTAGTGGCCGTTAAGGTCATACTCCCCTCCTCCGCACCAACGGGAACGAGGCATTAACCAGCACTTGAAGTCGGTGCCGTTTGCGGAAGTATAATGCAAATAGTCGAAGTGGTATTCATTGAGCTTGGCGCATCTTTCCTTGAAGTCGGCGTTGACCTTTGCCCAAACCTCGATAGGGTCGTTATCGTCGGTCACGTAAACAGCTTCTAAAATAAGCTTCCAGAGGGCTTCGACAGCGGCACTCTTGCGCATGTTGGGGAATACCTTCTTTGCCCAAGCCTCGCCGGGGACAGCAGCAATAGTCCACTGATATCTCGATTCCATCTTGTCGCGGTAGGGCTTGATGATGGGGTATCTTGCCTGGCTGACCTTCTGCATTTTTGCGGGGTTGATGCCCTTAAGTCCGTCGGGGTCGTCGGAAACGATGTGGATCATGCAGGGAAGTTCTTCAGACTGCCAAGCAAGCTTTTCCTCCTGCCATTTTAAAACGGTAGAAAGGGTCTTGACACTTTCGTGGCGGTAAGCAAGCTTTACGAGGGGGTCATAGCTCCAGTTAACGGTGACGTATTTGGCGCCTGCTTTGTAGGCTTCGTCAATGACCATGGCGCAGAACTCTGCCTGCTCGACGCTGCAGCTGATAACGACAGACTGGCCTTTTTGAACGTTTGCGCCGACACGGACGATTAATTTAGCATATTTTTTAATGGTTGATTTTTTCATCAAGCATCTTCCTTTCATTTAAAAGAATCAATATAAAATATATTATACCACATGTGACAAATTATTTCAATAGCTTGATTTTTTAGGAGAAATATAGTATCATTTGAGACGGTTATTAACAATTTATTCTTTAAAGCGATATAAATTGTAATTATATATAAGCTATAATGAAGGCAGAAAGGCGGATAACCCAAATGACAGACCGTGAGCTTGTTTTAAACGCACTGAAAGAATCGGAGCTTTTTGCGGGCACCGATATATCCTCTTGCACAGGAAAAATTATTAAGACCTTTAAGCGAGGCGAGGAGATAAGCGAAGTGCAGAACGGCTTTGACTGTGTCGGCGTTATACTTTCGGGCTCGGCGAGTGTTTCGTCGTCGGGCAGCGGTGCGGTTTCGATTTCACGGGCAGGCACCGAGTTTGGCATTTGCAACATTTTTGTTTCGGACAAAATGCCGACGACCCTTAAAGCAAGGGTGCAAACAAAGGTTTTGTTCATTCCCAAAGACGAATTTGCAACGCTTTTGGCGGCTGACAGCTCGCTGATGTATAGATACGTTAAGCTTTGCAACGAAAAGATGGTTTACCTTGCCAAAAAGCTTAGGCTTATTTCTGTGACGGGAAGCGTGGCAAGGCTGGCTGTATGGCTTGAAATGAACGCCAAGGGAAAGGAAGCAAAAATCGTTTCGAAGGACGAGCTGGCAAGACAGCTTTGTGTTTCGCGGGCAAGCCTTTTCAGGGCAGTTGCAAGCCTTGAAGATGACGGAGTGATTTCCGCCACGGGCGACAGAATTATAATTAACGATGAAACGGCGCTTGCGGCTGTCATCGGCAAAAACTGACGGTATTTATTAAAATTAAAATACACAGCACACACTTGAAAGGAATTGATTAACATGAAAAAGCTTTTAGCACTTTTACTCTCGCTTATGCTTGCAATGAGCTTGTTTGCCGCTTGCGGCAATACCGATAACGGCAACGCTGACGTTGGAGGAACTTTGGAAGAAGCAGACAAGGCTGACACAAGCGAGCCTGTTACCATAAGAATTGCTTCGATGAAAGGCCCCACAACAATGGGCATGGTTAAGCTTATGGACGACAGCGACAACGGACTGACCGCAAACAAATATGAAACAACCATTTACGGCACTGCCGATGAAATTGTACCCAAGATTGTAAACGGCGAAATTGACATTGCAAACGTGCCTGCAAACCTGGCATCTATCCTGTTTAAAAAGACCGAGGGCAAGATTTCGGTAATTGATATTAACACCTTGGGCGTTCTTTACGTTGTTGAAACAGGCGACACCATCAAGTCGGTTGCAGACCTTAAGGGCAAGACGATTTATTCGACCGGCAAGGGCACGACACCTGAATATACACTTAACTATATTTTGAAGAGCAACGGCATTGACCCCGCAACCGACGTTACCATTGAATTCAAGTCGGAGGCAACTGAAGTTGCCGCTATGCTTGAGGGCGCCGAAAATGCAGTTGCAGTTTTGCCTCAGCCCTATGTAACAGTTGCAATGACCAAGAACGCTAACATTAAAATTGCTCTTAACCTTGTTGAAGAATATAAGGCTATTGACGGCACTGACATGGTTACGGGTGTAACTGTTGTGAGAAACGAATTTATTGAAAAGAACCCCGAAGCGCTTAAGCTTTTCATGGCTGACTATAAGGCATCGGTTGAATATGTGAATGCAAACACCGACGAAGCTGCTGCTTTGGTTGGCAAATATGACATTGTTGCCGAGGGTGTTGCAAAGAAGGCTTTGCCCATGTGTAACATTGTTTACATTACCGGTGAAGAAATGAAAACAAACATTGAAACATATCTTACTGTTCTTTTGAACAGCGACCCCACATCTATTGGAGGAGCTTTGCCTGATGAGAGCTTCTATTACGTTGGATAAGTTTAAGAAACCGATTTATAAAATACTTGCTATTGCCTTCTGGATTATTGTCTGGGAGGCTTTGGCGCTTGCTATCGGGTCGGAGCTGATAATAGCCTCGCCTGTTAAAGTTGTTAAAACTCTGTTTTCGCTTGTTGTAACAGCTGCGTTCTGGCAGTCGCTTTTATATTCGACTTTAAGAATTTTAGGCGGATTTTTGCTGGCGCTTGCTTTGGGAGTAGCGCTTGCGGCGGTTTCGAGCAAGGTTTTGATTGTAAGAAGCCTGCTTGAGCCTATCACCTCGGTAATTAAGGCGACGCCCGTTGCCTCGTTTATAATTTTGGCAATCATCTGGTTCGGCTCGAAAAACTTAGCGATATTCATTTCGTTTTTGATGGTCTTTCCCGTCATCTACCTTAACGTGCTTAAGGGTATTGAATCGACCGACAAAAAGCTTTTGGAAATGGCAAGGGTTTATAAGCTCTCGCCTTTAAGGGTGATTTTATATATCTATTTGCCCGAGGTTATGCCGTTTTTTGTTTCGGCGTGTTCGATTGCTTTGGGACTTTGCTGGAAAAGCGGCGTTGCGGCAGAGGTTATCGGAATTACGACAGGCTCGATTGGTGAACACCTTTACCGCGCAAAGCTCTATTTTGAAACGGGTGAGCTTTTGGCGTGGACAGCGGTTATTATTGCTGTGAGCACAGCTTTTGAAAAGCTGTTTATGCTTGCACTTAAAAAAGCGTCAAATGCTTTGGAAAGGCGGTATAGAAGATGATTAAGCTTATAAACGTCTTTAAAAGCTATGGCAAACAAAAAGTGCTTGAAGATTTCTCTCTTGAAATTAAAGAGGGTGAAAGAGTGGCGCTTATGGGCCGCTCGGGTGCCGGAAAGACGACGGTTATAAACCTTATTCTGGGGCTTATCAAGCCTAATTCAGGCAAGGTTATAACACCGGGGATTTCGCAGTTTGGCGTTGTTTTTCAGGAAAACAGGCTGATTGACGCGCTGAGTGCGAGGGCTAACGTGCGTGTGGCCTTGAAAGAGGAGATTGACAGCGGCGAGCTTGATTATGTTTTTAATCAGCTTATGCTTGATGATGAGATTACCGAAAAGCCTGTTAAAGAGCTTTCGGGCGGAGAAAAAAGGCGTGTTGCGATTGCGCGTGCGCTTTTGTGTAACTGGGAGGCATATAGGTCTTGTGAACCGTTAAAAGGCATTGACGAGGTTACGCTTAGGTCGGTGACCGAGCTGATCAAACAAAAGA
>JAZSPX010000222.1:0-3006 GCA_045537675.1 Candidatus Faeciplasma sp.
TTGCCTTCGCCGTTGCGGAATTGAAGTTCTGGTCGTAGGCGTTGGTTCTTCGGTTATCAACGGTTCACACCATATACCCGTTGTTTGCGACACCGACACTGATTCTTTTGATATTCCTGATAATTTTGAAATGCTTATTATACCCGGCGGTATGCCCGGCACACTCAATCTTGAAAAGTGTGACGTTGTGCAAAAAGCCATTGATTATTGCGTGGCTAACAACATTGCAATTTCTGCAATTTGTGCAGCGCCCTTGATTTTAGGCCATAAGGGCATTTTAGAGGGTAAGAATGCTACTTGCTATCCCGGCTATGAAAAGGATTTGTATGGTGCAAACGTGTTGAATGAAAACGTTGTCGTTGACGGTAACATCATTACCGCGTGCGGCATGGGCGCATCGCTTGATTTCTCGTTGGCACTTGTTGAAAAACTTATCTCGAAGGAAAGAGCAGACGAGCTTTTAAAATCGTTAAAAAGAAAATAATTTTTTGAAAGGATGTAACATATATGAGCAAAAATAATGCTGACAATTTTGATGAGATCCTTTCATCGATACTTGATTCATCAACTGAAAAGAATAGGGCTGAAAACCGCGAGGGTATAATCGCTGAAGTGCCATCCTATAAAGACGAGCTTGAAAAATATGAAAGCACTTCGGTTATTGATACCTCTTTGTCGAAGGAGCTTAGCGAAGAGGAAGATACGCTTGTTTCGGGAAATACCAATGTTTTTGTTTTTAACAGCAAACAGGAAGGCGAAACTCAAGAGCAAATTAATGAACAGGCACAGGAAGTTTCTTCACGCCCCCCTAAGAAAAAGAAAAGAAGACGCAGACGTTATAACTATTCGGCTTATGGCGGAATAGTTCTGGCAACGCTTGTTTTGTGCTGTGCAATTCTTATCTCTTTGTTTGGAATCGTTGTCGGCCGTGACGTTCTGGGCATTGATACGGGTGAGTTTGAAAAATATACGATCTACATTCCGGAGGGTTCAACGACAACCGACATTGCCAACATCTTATATAACGAGGGTATAATTTACTATACTGACGTTTTCAGCGCTTTCGCCAAGCTTAAAAATGCCGACGGTAATATGTACCCCGGCGACCTTGACGTGAAGGAAAATATGAGCTATTCTGACCTGATTGACAGCTTAATGATTCCTCGTGAGGCGAAAGCAACTATTACCGTAACCTTACCCGAAGGTATAACTCTGTATGCTGCTGCCCTTAAGCTTGAAGAAAACGGAGTCTGTGACGCACAGGACTTTATTTTCGAGTTTAATTCAAGTGCGTTTGGCTATGAGTTTGAAAAGCACGTAACTTCATCGAGCATGAGACTGTATAAGTATGAGGGCTATTTATTCCCGGATACCTATGAGTTCTACGTCGGCGACTCGACATATAATATCGTTAAACGAATTAAGCAACGCAGCAATGAAATGCTTTCCGACGAAGTAATTGCAAGATGCAAGGAAATCGGATATTCATTAGATGAAGTTATCACTCTTGCATCAATTGTTCAGCTTGAATCGGGTAACTTTGAGGATATGAAGACAATAGCTTCTGTTTTCCAAAACAGACTTGACAACCCCGAAGTCTTCCCGAAGCTCCAGTCCGATACCACTTATTCATATATAGACAACGTAATCAAAGTTGTTTCATCAATCGAATCTCAGGCAATGTATGATGCCTATGACACATATACCTGCAACGGCTTGCCCGTTGGCGCAATATGCAACCCCGGGTTAGACGCTATCAACGCAGTTTTGTACCCGGACGAAACAGAGTATTACTACTTCTGTGCAGATTTGACAACCCGTGAAACATTCTTTGCGGTTACCTATGATGAACACCTTGAAAACCTGAAGAAAGCAGGTTTATCTGTATAATAAAGTAATGGAGGCATTATTTTGATAGATTATAACAGGCTTGAGGTTTTGGCTCCTGCCGGTGATATGGAGCGTTTTGATTCAGCACTTTTATATGGCGCCGATGCAATATATCTGGGCGGACAGAGCTTTGGCATGCGCTCTTCTCCTGCTAACTTCTCTTTTGACGAGTTAAAGACTGCATGCGATAAGGCACACGCCAAAGGCGTTAAGGTCTATTTGACCTGCAACACTTTGCCTAAGAATTCTGAAATTGCCAACTTTGAAGGCTTTATTAAGGAAGCTGAGGTTGCCGGTGTTGACGCTGTTATTGCAAACGATATCGGTGTATTTTCGCTTATAAAAAAATATACTCCCGATATGGAGATTCACATTTCCACACAAGCGGGCATTGTTAACTATGTAACCGCCAATGAATTCTATAACATGGGTGCTAAGCGTGTCGTTTTAGCCCGTGAATTGCCGCTTGACGAAATTGCTGAAATTAGAGCAAAAACGCCAAAGGACTTGGATATAGAATGCTTTGTTCACGGCGCAATGTGCGTTTCTTTCTCGGGCAGATGCTTGTTGTCGCAATATTTAGTCAACCGTGACGCTAACCGCGGCGAATGTGCCCAGCCCTGCAGATGGAATTACTTTTTGATGGAAGAAAAGCGGCCGAATGAATTTTACCCGATTGGCGAGGATGAAGGCGGCGCATATATCTTAAACGCAAAAGACCTTTGCATGATAGACCATCTTGATAAGCTTGCTAAGGCTGGCATAACCAGCTTTAAAATTGAAGGACGAGCTAAGTCGGCTTACTATGTGTCTGTTGTTACAAACGCTTACAGAGCCGCTGTAGACATCTTAAAATCAAATCCTGATGATTACAAACTTCCCGAATGGATTAAAGAAGAAGTCTTCAAAGTTTCACATCGCAAGTATTGCACAGGTTTCTATTTTGGCCACCCAAAGGATTGCCAGTACTATGAAACCAGCGGATATGTAAGAAATTATGACGTTGTTGCTATTATCGATGATTGTTATGACGGCAGGCTTTGGTGTACCCAGCGCAATCGCTTCTTTAAGGGCGACGAGCTTGAAGTTTTAAGCCCCAACAAGAAACCCGTTATC
>JAZSPX010000158.1:0-4704 GCA_045537675.1 Candidatus Faeciplasma sp.
AGTAGCGGGAAGGTTTTCCCAGCCTGCGAAGGTGTAACCTGTCTTTGTGGGAACGGTTGCGGGAGCGGTAACGGGTGTTCCGTAGTTTGCGGTGATGGAAGCCACTTCGCTGCCGCCATCGGTATCGAATGTGATCGTATATTCGTTGATGGTCCAGACTGCGTAAACTTCAAGGTTATCAGAAGGCATAACCGAGGGAAGCGAAGGTGACCACTTAACGAAGGAATAGCCTTCCTTTGTGGGTTCTTCAGGCAAAACGATCTTAGCGCCTTCAGCTATTTCCAAAGACTTGTAAAGCTCGCTTAATCCGCTGTCCATATAGAACAGGATTGCCTTTTTGGGAATGATCATCTTACCGTCATTGCCAAAGGTATAGCTGCCTGCAGACAACCAGCCGTTGGTATACTCAACATAGGTCGTCGTTCCCTTTGCAACAACACCGGACATGGAAATATAGTAGTAATCGCCGTCTGCAAATATCAGACCGTAGGGACGTATAGTGTTGTCTGCTTTTCTGTAAGCAGTTGCAACTATGCCGCTTTCTACCCATGCAGTACCTGCGTACAGATAGTCGTGAACCTTCTTGGGCACTTCATAGAATCCGGTATAGTCATCCATCCATGCGCCTGTTTCATCATCGAATACGTAGAATACTGCTAAGCCTTCTTCAGCAAAGGTACGGATTCCCTTTGCCAAATAGTCGTTGGATTCTGCGTAATATTTCTTGCCGTCAACGGTTATCCATTCCTGAGAAGCAAATGCGCCTGCCCACATGTAACGGATACCCGTAGAGTTTGTTACAAACTGGCCCTTGACCAGAATATTATCTTCGAATACATAGCTATATCCGCCGATGACGCATGCGCCGTCAGCAGCAAGGCCTGTAACAGGGTCGAAGTAGTAGTAATATACTGTGTCTTCGCCAAGGGTTTCGCTGTCGAATACCTGCCAGCCGGTTAAGGGCTTACCGTCGTTAATGTAATATAAGTTGCCCTTGATCAACTTCATAATGTCGGGGTCGGTATACAATACGCCGTCCAATTCTTCAATAAAGCCCTTATATGTACCGATACATCCGCCGTTTTCATCGAAGCTGTAGTAAAGCTCGGTATTCTTGTCTTCTTCTGCGAAGCCGGGGAGCTTGTAGATACCGTCCTTCAAAGGTTCGTGGTTAACGTAATAATGCATGAAGTCGCCAACCTGGTGCCAGCCCTGAAGAATACCGTTGTTCAAAACGTAATAGTCTGCAAAGTTAGTGTAAATAGACTGATAATGTGCGCCCTTTTCTGTCGAACCGCCGATGATGATTTCGGTATTTTCAAAAGGAATCAAGCCATACTGTTCCTGGTTAGCAGGTTCCTGAGCGAAGGAATAGAGCGAGCTTGCACGCAAGTAAATGTCGTAGCTTACCTCACCAATGTTCAAAATCTGAAGGTTGCTGTCTGCGTCCCATGCTGCGCCGCTCTTGGGAACTGCCTTAATACCGCTTAAGATACAGATGGGGTTAGCGGTCGAGGGGTTGATGGCTTCGGTCTGGTCGATCCAGTTGCAGACAAGAGTAAGTGTGTTTGTAAAAGGATCAAACTGAACGCCGTTTTCCCTGACTTCAAAGTATTCGTTGGAAACCTGAAGTCCGGAAACGTCTACGGTAAGGTCGGAATCGAACTGAGCAACAATCTTAACCTCGGTCAGAACGCTTACACGTTCAGCAAGGCTTAACAGATAACCCCATGCTGTCGGGTCAGAACCGTCTTCGGGTGCGGGAAGTCTGTAAATGAGGTCGTTGAACTTTTCGGGAATGCCGATCTCTGTCATATCGAGAGCGAAGGTATATTCGATAGGCATATCTGCCAACGGAACGATTGCGTGGTATGTATTGTTATCCGAAGCAATCGAATTCAGAACAACTCTGTTCCATGCAAGTGTCTTGTCGCCTGCTGTTGCGTTTGCAAAGTCGAACGTTGCTTCGTCAGGCTTAAAGAGGCTGAGCTTGATGGTTGCAAATATTTCGTTATTCGATGCAAGTACAGCACCGGCAGTTACTTTTCTGATCTTGGAGGACTCATCGCCGATGAAGGACATGCCGATGAACGAGCCGGCCTTGTCGTTGGACAAAAGCATGTTTACATCACCGAGATTGATTGCTGCAGGAATATTGTTATAGTATGCGTTTAAGGGAAGCTCGACAGGAGTGCCGTATATTGCGTTCAATGTGTCGCTGGCAAATTCCAGTCTGTCAGGAACGATAACGCACAAGGTCTTGCTGCCGACAACAACACCTTCTACAACGAGCTGAACTTCAACCTCGCCAAGAGAAGAAGCGGTAAATATGCCGTTAACTACCGAGCCCTTGGTGGGGTCGGAAACCTGCCAATAAGCGTTTGCGGGAATCTCTGCCGAGTGGCCAGAGCCGCTGACACCTGTTGCGGTTACTAAAACAGAGGAACCAACAGTTAAATAGTCATAATCTGAGGTGAGCTTTGCGTAATAGAATTCGTTAGAGATCTTCGCAGTAGATACTACGAGCAAGGAGGAACTTACGGAACGTGCAAAACCGTCAGAAGGCTTGTTTACAACGGTAACTTCGTCACTACCCTCCTGCTTGGCGGCAAAGGTGGTCGATCCGCCGCCGTCGAGGTTAATGGCAACAACACAGCCTGCTTCAATCATTATCTGAGCAAGTTCCTGCATGCTGCCGCCGGCAGAACGAGGCTCCTGACGGCCGTCAAGTACCATCAATACTACCTGGTTGTCTGCAGTTATACCTACACAAGTTCTTGAAGCACGGTTGAGGTTGTAATTCGGGGTATAAGCCACTACCGATTCGCCGTTTTTAACAAGGAACTGGCTGCCGCCTACTGCTTCTACCAATCTGTCTGCATATACAGCCCAATCGGAAGGTGCGCCGATAACAGGAGTACCGTCGTCAAGAATTCCGAAGAAGTTACTGCCAGAGCCGGGATTGTATGTAACGCCTTCCATGACAAGTGCGCCCGAAGGCTTACCGTTGGACATGTTGAAGAAGTCAGCATTGACACCGACGATTGTGTTATAGTTTTCAATGTGGCTGTGTCTTTGCTGGGCAGCAGCCATCTGGCTTACTACCTTAGACATAGCCCAACCCTTAGTAGGGTCGTTGTTGGTATAGTTAGCGTGAACGCTTACGTCGCTTCTGTTGATGTCTACCGTTGCGATGTAGTAGATGATCTGCTTGTTATCGGCAGTTCTTGCAGTTTTTACTTCCTGAGTGATACCGGGAGCAAGAATGGATTCCTTGGTGTCGAAAACTGTGAAGTAATTGAAGCCGGGTGTGATATCGTCGTCACCTTCACCGTCATCATCGTCATCATCGTCGTCATCATCTCCGCCGTCATCAGGCTGTTCGGGGTTAATGGTCAGTCTGCCGTCTGCAAGCTCGAATACATAGTCTGCAAATGCATAGCAGCAAGCCATTCTAAGGTCGGCGTGTTCGTCCTTTTTAATGCCGCGCTTAGCTTCTAAAATCAAGATAGCAGAGTCGTTTGTATATGCATCGTGAGCAGCATTGCGGATTGATTCGTTTGTAAGCAGGCCGCTGAATCTGTTGTTAAGGAAGAATGCAGCGCGGTCTTCATCTGTCAAAGAAGCTGTGAAATAGCTTTCGAACCATGTGCTGAGCTTTCCACCCTCTGACTTGATTTTGGTGACAAAGTAAAATGCGTCAAGGTCACCATAGAAGTCGAGGCGGCCGAACGAGCTGAGTCCTTCAACACCGCTTTCTTCAAACAAATGATTCTGTTTTACCTCTTCAACCATTTCTTCAAGGGTGGTTGCTTCAAGTCCGCCTTTATCCTTAATGCAGTTGATAAGGTCGCACAAGTCACCGCTCCAGCCGCCAAGGTCGGCAGAACCGGGGTTGTGATATGCAATGTTCATTGTACCGAACATGTGGTCGAACTCAACTTCCTGTCCGTTGGGGATGAAGAAGTTAGTCAAATTTTTAAGAGCATATGCAGTGGTGCCGTTTTCAGCATCCTTCATAGCTACGTAATCTCTGAAATCAGTATTTTCTTTACCTGCTAACGTTATCCAGTTGTCATCCATATATTTATCTACGCCAGTACGGATGTAGTTAAGCACGAGCAATACCGAGTCGGGCTTAACCGGCTGGAAGGTTTCAGGGTCTAAAGTGATGTTTTCGTCAGCATATTCTTCGGCATAGCCTTCCAGAATCTTAATAAGATTAAGGAAAGTGCCGTAATCGCTGACAGTCAGTTCTTCAGTCGATTGACTGTCGATGAGGTCTGTTTCATCGGCAAATACAGTTACAGGTGTCATTAAACTGAACACCATTGTAAAAGCAAGTACCAATGACAACAATCTTGCGAATTTGTTAGTTTTCATGTTTGTCCTCCTGTTTTATTGAAATCTAATAAATTTTTCACAAATTTGGTCTATCACATCAATAACTGCCGAATATCCGGCACATAATTGACGTTGCATACACGGGCTGTCTGCCCAAAAACAAATGAAAATAAGTTAAAGGCTTCGCTCTCCCCTCCCCATATTACATTGTGTTTATTGATATTTATGTCTTGATCTAAATTTGTCTGAACACATCGCTTTAAATTGCAAAAGTGTTTTTAGTGGCTACTCCCACCTATACAAGGTTATCATACCATAAGAGGGATATTTTTTCAATAGCGCATGTAAACTTTTTACTTT
>JAZSPX010000170.1:0-1721 GCA_045537675.1 Candidatus Faeciplasma sp.
GGGTGCCGAGCCGGTTATAATAACATCTGCCTCTGTAATTGCCTTTTCTGCTTTGTCTCTTTCCTTGCCGTAATTTAAAACATACTCAGGCTCGGTCTCCTCGCCCCAGCCAAGCAAAATGCGTTCTTTTGTTATTTCAGAGGTTGCGATGAAGGAATAGTTGCAAAGAGAAGCCAGCTCCTGCGACAAAAATTTTTGGTGATGATTAAAATAATTACTTATAAAAACAACATTCATATCGCTATTGCTTTCTCAATGTCTTTGTTTGCAAACAACAAAAACGTGCCGATGAACGAATAAAGTCCCAGACTTCCCGAGAAAAGTGCCGCCTCGCCAACGCCGAGAACGATTGCGCAGGCAAAGCTTAAAATATAGATATAGCTGCTCTTGTCAGCATAATATCTGCCGTTCTGATAGAAATACTTCCAAAGCATAAAGCACACAAGAATAAAAACGATAATTCCATATGAGCCTGCAATATCGAGATGGGTGTTATGCAACTGAGAGAAACCTGTTCCGTCCGACACCTGGCTGTATGCGCCGATAAGCGGTGAATGCCACAAATGTTCAAGCGCAGGTGTCCACACGCTGACACGGGACGACAAGCTCTTACCCTCGCCAACAAGGAAGGATAAGATATTCTGAATCCACGGGGTGTTAATTAAAAGCATATAGCCCATAACAAACCATGCGGGAATGGTTACGATTATTAACGCCCAAAGCTTGTTTATTCTTAAATGTCTCTTGCTCTTGAATATCAGCCAAGCGCAGATGACGGTGAACAAAAGCATTGCAAGCAAACTGTTTCTTGACTGACTTTCGAACGTGAAATATGCCAAAAAGCCTGCCATTACAATGTGTACTACCTTCCACGTCCATTTTTCGGGGGTGAAAAGCCTGTAAAGCTCGAACATGTAAAGACAAACCAAAAACAGGCCCGTTAAGTTGGGGTTTGAAAAACGGAAGGTAAGGTAGGACGAAACATATTCGCCGATCATGTGCATTTCGGTGTTATACAGGAAGTAAACTGCAATGAGGAAAACGGTTAAAAAGTCTACCAGACGGTTCATGAATCCGATAAGGTCAGATTTGACCCTCATTCGATATGCTGTCTGCAGGAACAAAAGCGACATGATAAACATGATAAGCTTTTTGAAATAGTCAAAGCTGATCGACGTGTTTGTAATGCCCGCGTTTATCAAAACGCTTATGATTGCCAAAGCAGAAATGGATATAACCAAAAAGTCCATGCCTGTTAGGGTTTTGCGGATTGACCTTACCCAAAGCGCAACCGTAACAGGGAAAGTAAGCGTAAACAGAATACTTGTCATATCTGTAAACGCAAACACTTCGCAAACAACAATGCCCGCAATAAGCAAGTATAATATTCTGAATAAAATCGAATCTATCTGCTTTATTTCCATAGGATCTCCTCGTATACTTCTGTAAATGATTTTATCATGCTGTCAACCGAATAAGTGTCGGCGGCCTTGCACGAGATTTCTTTTCTGTCAGCCTTTTGATTTAGCCATTTGCAAATAAGCTCTTCAAGCTGACTTAAGTCACCGAATTCGGCAAAATCGCTGTAATCGGGCAATGCGATCTGTTCGGGTGCGCCTGCTTTAAAGCCGACGACAGGAGTGCCGCAGCAAAGGCTTTCGGCACAGGGCATTGAAAAAGTCTCCCGCTTGCTTGTTAAAACCGAAACTTTTGCCTTGCGG
>JAZSPX010000166.1:0-17292 GCA_045537675.1 Candidatus Faeciplasma sp.
TTCCTTTCCAGATGTACTGTGAGCGATACAAAAAATACGGCCAAAACCAAATACCCTACCACTGTGTATCTGAATAGATTTTTGTTTGAAATAACACCTTTTTTCATAAAACTCTGCTCCTTTTCTTGAAATAAATATGCGATGTGATACGGATATATACCACAGGGCAGAGGCTCTCCTTATGTATTCAGGTAATTGTCCTGCTGTTGCTTTATTTAATATAATATGATATAATTGCCTAGATTGAGTTAGATCGCAAATCGAGACCCTATCACAATTTTAGATACATATATTTGGAGGAAGTTTTTATGGTTCTGATGTCCGGCAATGAAGCTGTTGCTCAGGGCGCATACGAAGCAGGGGTAAACGTATCTTCTGCATATCCCGGAACGCCCAGTACAGATATTTCTGAGGTTTTGGCAAAATATGACGGCGTATACGCCGAATGGGCACCTAACGAAAAGGTAGCATGTGAAGCTGCTATCGGTGCGGCTATCGGCGGAGCAAGAGCAATGAGCTGTATGAAGCACGTTGGCTTGAACGTTATGGCTGACCCTGTTTTCACAGTTAGCTATATGGGTGTTAATGCAGGTTTGGTTTTATGCGTGGCAGACGACCCCGGCATGCACTCTTCGCAGAACGAGCAGGATTCAAGACACTATGCTAAGGCATCGAAAGTTATGATGATCGAGCCTAGTGACTCTCAGGAATGCAAGGACTTTACCAAGCTTGCATTTGAGTTGTCGGAACAGTTTGACACACCTGTTTTTGTTCGTCTTTCAACCCGTGTTTCCCACTCTCAGAGCTTGGTTGAGCTTTGCGACCGTGAGGACGTTGCGCTTAAGCCCTATAAAAAGGACATTGCAAAGAACGTAATGATGCCTGCAAACGCAATTAAGCGCCACGTTGTTGTTGAGGAGCGCATTAAGGCTTTGACCGAATATGCTGAAACCACACCTTTGAACGTGATTGAAGATAACGGCTCGAAGATCGGTGTTATCTCGGCAGGTATTGATTATGAATATTCTAAAGAGGCATTGGGCGACAAGGTAAACTATCTTAAGCTTGGTATGCTTTACCCCTTGCCCGAAAAGTTGATAAAGAACTTCTGCGAAGGCTTGGACAGCGTTTATGTTGTTGAAGAGCTTGACCCTTATATTGAAGAACACTGCAAGGCTTTGGGCATTAACGTAATCGGCAAGGAAAAGTTCACACTTTTGGGTGAATATACCCCTGCGATGATTGCAAAGGCTGTTTTGGGTGAGGACGCCCCCGAATTTGCCGAGGTTGACTCTCCTATCCCCGCTCGTCCTCCTGTAATGTGCGCAGGCTGCCCTCACCGTGGAACGTTCTACGTTCTTAAAAAGCTTGGGCTTACCGTTTGCGGCGACATTGGCTGTTACACCTTGGGCGCAGTTGCCCCTTTGGGTGCGGTTGACACCGTTGTTTGCATGGGTGCTTCTATCGGTACAGGCTTTGGCATGGCTAAGGTTATGGGCAAGGAAGCAAGCAAGAAGATAGTTTCTGTTATCGGCGACTCGACCTTTATTCACTCGGGTATTACAGGCCTGATTGACGTTGTATATAACAAGGGCAACAACACCGTTATTATTCTGGATAACTCGATTACCGGCATGACAGGCCACCAGGACAACCCGACAACGGGAAGAACCATCAGAGGAGAAGCCACAAAGCAGGTTGACCTTATTGCGCTTTGCAAGGCAGTTGGTGTTGACCACGTTGTGGTTGCCGACCCGTTTGACCTTAAGGGCTTTGAAGAGGTTGTTAAGAGAGAAACCGAGCGTGACGAACCCTCGGTAATTATTGCACAGCGCCCCTGCGCCCTCTTGAAAACTGTTAAATATACAGGTCACTGCGAGATAAATGAAAACTGCAAGAAGTGCCGTAAGTGCATGCAGCTTGGCTGCCCCGCAATTAAGAACACCGACGGTGTGATTTCGATTGACTATACACAGTGCAACGGCTGCGGGCTTTGCATTAACATCTGCCCGTTTGGCGCAATTGAAAAGAAGGAGGACTGACCGATATGACAAAGAACATTATGATTGTTGGTGTTGGCGGTCAGGGTACCCTTTTGACCTCGAGAATTTTGGGCAACACCATTCTGGGCGAGGGTTATGACGTTAAGGTGAGCGAGGTTCACGGTATGAGCCAGCGCGGCGGCAGCGTTGTGACTTATGTTAAGTATGGCGAAAAGGTACACTCCCCCATCATTGGCAAGGGAGAAGCTGACATTGTTTTGGCATTCGAGCTTCTTGAAGCTTTGCGTGCCCTCCCCTATGTTAAAAAGGGCGGCAAGATAATTGTGAACACACAGGAAATTGACCCGATGCCTGTTATCATCGGTGCGGCTAAGTACCCCGAAGAGATTGATAAGGTTTTGGCTGATAACACAAATCTTATTGCGGTTGACGCACTTGCCAAAGCAAAAGAAGCCGGCAACATTAAGGCTGTCAACGTTGTTTTGATTGGTGTTATGGCTAAATCCACCGACATACCTTATGAAAAGTGGGTTGAGGCGCTTAAAAACACCGTGCCCCCGAAGTTTTTGGAAGTTAACCTTAAGGCATTTGACTTGGGATATAACGGATAAACGGTAATAGCAATAAAAAGTCCAGACACAAAATGTGTTTGGACTTTTAAATTTGCAAAAAAGTAAAGGTGCACGACAGTTTGTCATGCACCTTATTTTAATTATTCAGCAGTGTTATCGTGGCTTGCGGCTGCTCTTTCAAGGTAGGTATCGTTCTTAACAACTTCTGCGTTGTTGTAAACCTGCATACCTGTACCTGCGGGCAAAAGCTTACCGATGATAACGTTTTCCTTAAGGCCGAGCAAGTGGTCGGACTTGCCCTTGATTGCAGCGTCGGTGAGCGCTCTTGTTGTTTCCTGGAAGGAAGCAGCGGAAAGGAAGCTTTCGGAGCTGGAGGAAGCCTTGGTGATACCCTGAATTACGGGGATCGTTGTGATAAGCTTAGCGCTGAGGTCGCCGGCATCGATCTCTTCCTGAATCTGAGCGTTGATAGCGTCGATCTCGTGCTTGTCAACGAGGGTGCCGGGCAAGAGATAGCTCGAGCCGGAGTCGTCGATCTTAAGCTTTCTAAGCATCTGACGGGTGATAACTTCAATGTGCTTGTCGTTAACATCAACACCCTGCAAGCGGTAAACCTTCTGAACTTCGGTGATGATGTAGTTTCTTACAGCCTCGGCTCCGAGGATCGCAAGAACGTCGGCAGGGTTCTTCGAGCCTGCTGTAAGCTCGTCGCCTGCGATAACGTTTTCACCGTCTCTTACCTTAATTCTGTAATCCCACGGAACAGGATACTGTTCAATTTCGCCTGTTTCGGTATTGGTAACAACAATTACACGGGACTTCTTGATTTCTTCAATGTGAACTACGCCGTCAATTCTGGTAAGAATTGCTGCGCCCTTGGGCTTTCTCGATTCGAAGAGTTCTCCAACACGGGGAAGACCCTGGGTGATATCTTCGGCCGATGCTACACCACCGGTATGGAAGGTTCTCATTGTAAGCTGGGTACCGGGTTCACCGATGGACTGAGCAGCGATGATACCGACAGCCTCGCCAACAGAGACGATGGAAGAATGTGCAAGGTCCATACCGTAGCACTTAGCGCAGACGCCGCGCTTGGACTTACAGCCCAAAACAGAGCGGATAGCGATTCTTTCCTTGCCCTGAGCTTCTAAGGTGTCGATAACCTTCTTAGCGTCAGCAGCGGTCATGAGCTTGCTTGCGGACATGATAACTTCGCCGGTCTTTTCGTCCTTAAGATCTTCAACCAGGAATCTGCCGACAAGTCTTTCAGCAAACGGTTCGATAAGCTCGTTGCCGTTTCTGATTTCGAATACTTCGATACCTTCGTGAGTACCACAGTCTTCTTCGGTGATGATAACGTCCTGAGCAACGTCTACCAAACGTCTTGTGAGGTAACCCGAGTCAGCGGTACGAAGCGCAGTATCGGTCAAGCCCTTACGAGCACCACGGGAAGAAATGAAGTATTCGAGTACGTTCAGACCTTCACGGTAGTTAGCACGAATAGGCATTTCGATGGTAGCACCCGAGGTGTTGGCGATAAGGCCACGCATGCCGGCAAGCTGACGGATCTGAGCGATGGAGCCACGGGCACCGGAGTCGGACATCATGTAGATGGGGTTATATTTATCGAGGTTGGACTGCAAAGCAACGGTAACGTCGTCGGTTGCCTTGGACCAGATTTCGATGAACTTCTTGGACTTTTCGCCGCGGGAGATGAGACCTCTCTTATACTGAGCGTCAACCTTGTCAACTGCCTTGTCGGCATTTGCAAGAATTTCCTTCTTCTTGGGAGGAATTTCAGCGTCGCAAACTGCAACGGTAATTGCAGCCTTGGTGGAGTATTTGAAGCCTAAAGCCTTAACAGCATCCAAAACTTCGCTGGTCTTGGTGGTGCCGTGCTTGCGGATACATCTTTCGATGATGTCGGTAAGCTGCTTTTTCTTTACCAAGAAGCCGATTTCAAGGTCGAACTGCTTGTTCGAGTCGGTTCTGTCAACGTAACCGAGATCCTGAGGAATGTTTTCGTTGAAGATAATTCTACCAACGGTTGTGTTGATGATCTTGGAAACCTGCTTTTCACCGATAGTCTTTGTAACTCTTAAGCGGATTTTAGCCTGAAGTGAAACAAGACCTGCCTGATAAGCCATCATAGCTTCGTTGATATCTCTGAAGGTCTTGCCTTCGCCCTTTTCGCCTTCCTTTTCAAGGGTGAGGTAGTAAGAACCCAAAACCATGTCCTGTGTGGGAACAGCAACGGGCTTACCGTCGGCGGGCTTAAGAAGGTTGTTAGCAGCAAGCATCAAGAATCTTGCTTCAGCCTGAGCCTCTACCGACAAGGGAACGTGAACAGACATCTGGTCACCGTCGAAGTCGGCGTTGTAAGCGGTACAAACCAAGGGGTGGAGCTTTAATGCTCTGCCTTCAACAAGTACAGGCTCGAATGCCTGGATACCAAGACGGTGAAGTGTAGGCGCACGGTTTAAAAGAACGGGGTGGCCCTGAATCACGTTTTCAAGAGCGTCCCAAACTTCGTCACGGCCACGGTCTACCATCTTTCTTGCAGACTTGATGTTGATCTGAGGATTGGTGTCAACGAGTCTCTTCATTACGAAGGGCTTGAAGAGTTCGAGTGCCATTTCCTTAGGCAAACCGCACTGATACATTTTAAGCTCGGGTCCTACAACGATAACGGAACGGCCGGAGTAGTCAACACGCTTACCCAAAAGGTTCTGACGGAAGCGGCCCTGCTTACCCTTGAGCATATCGGTAAGCGACTTGAATGCACGGTTGTTGGGGCCTGTAACAGGTCTGCCGTGGCGGCCGTTGTCTATAAGTGCGTCAACAGCTTCCTGAAGCATTCTCTTTTCGTTTCTTACGATAATGTCGGGAGCTTCAAGCTCGAGCATTCTCTTTAAGCGGTTGTTACGGTTAATTACTCTTCTGTAAAGGTCGTTAAGGTCAGATGTAGCATATCTGCCGCCATCCAAAGGAACCATGGGGCGAAGATCCGGAGGAATTACGGGAACTACGTCGAGTACCATCCATTCGGGTCTGTTACCGGAGGTTCTGAAAGCCTCTACGATTTCAAGTCTCTTTAAAAGCTTGATTCTCTTCTGTCCCTGGGGAAGATCCTTAAGTTCAGCCTTAAGCTCGTTAGCCAAAGCTTCAACGTCGATCTCCTCGAGCAATACCTTAATAGATTCGGCGCCCATGCCTGCCTTGAAACCGTCTTCATATCTTTCGCGGGCATCCTGATATTCCTTTTCGGTCAAGATCTGCTTTTTAACGAGGCCGGTTTCGCCGGGGTCGGTTACGATATATTTAGTGAAGTATAAAACTTCTTCAAGACGCTTCTGAGAAACGTCGAGCATCTGTCCGATTCTGGAGGGGGTACCCTTGAAGTACCAGATGTGGGAAACGGGTGCTGCAAGCTCGATATGACCCATGCGTTCACGTCTTACCTTAGCACGGGTAACCTCAACTCCGCAGCGTTCGCACACCTTACCCTTGAAACGGATCTTCTTGTATTTACCGCAGTGGCACTCCCAGTCCTTGGTTGGGCCAAAGATTCTTTCACAGTATAAGCCGTCTCTTTCGGGCTTCTGTGTGCGGTAATTTATTGTTTCGGGCTTTTCAACGGCACCGTGAGACCAGCTTCTGATCTGTTCGGGTGACGCAAGACCGATTTTTATTGAATCACAAACGTTAAATTCCAAAATTCAAACCCTCTTTCCGTAAATATACAGCCGTCATATTAGACGAGGTCGTTAAGTTCTTCTTCGTCAACGATAGAGAAGCCTTCAAGTGCTTCGTCAAGGTCAACGTCTGCGTCGTCCATATCGTCATAGGAAGCGTCCTTGGTGTAGTCGTCGTCAACGGTTTCTACGCCTTCGGAGTCAACATATGACATACCGTAATCGGAAATGGGAGCAGGAATAATGTCGTTATCCTCGTCAAAGTTCTGGGAAAGGTCGATCTCCTCGCCTGCTTCGTCGAGTACCTTGACATCGAGCGAGAGGGACTGGAGTTCCTTAACCAATACCTTAAAGGATTCGGGAATGCCGGCCTTGGGAACGTTCTGACCCTTGACGATTGCTTCGTAGGTCTTGACACGTCCTGTGGTATCGTCAGACTTAACAGTAAGAATTTCCTGGAGAGTGTATGCAGCGCCGTAAGCTTCGAGTGCCCAAACTTCCATTTCACCGAAACGCTGACCGCCGAACTGTGCCTTACCGCCCAAAGGCTGCTGAGTTACCAAAGCATAAGGACCGACAGAACGTGCGTGGATCTTATCGTCTACGAGGTGGTGGAGCTTGAGGTAGTACATGATACCTACGGTTACTCTGTTATCGAAGGGTTCACCGGTACGTCCGTCATAAAGAACGGTCTTACCGTCTTCGTCCATGCCTGCAAGTCTGAAGCATTCACGGATGTCTTCTTCGTGTGCGCCGTCGAATACAGGGGTCATGATCTTCCAGCCAAGCTTTCTTGCAGCCATACCGAGATGAACTTCAAGCACCTGACCGATATTCATACGGGAAGGTACGCCCAAGGGGTTCAAAACGATATCCAAAGGAGTACCGTCTTCAAGGAAGGGCATGTCTTCCTGAGAAAGGATTCTTGAAACTACACCCTTGTTACCGTGACGGCCTGCCATCTTGTCGCCGACGGAGATCTTTCTCTTCTGGGCGATGTAGCAGCGAACGAGCATGTTAACGCCGGGAGAGAGTTCATCGCAGTTTTCGGGGGTGAATACCTTAACGTCGATGATGATACCCGATTCACCGTGAGGAACACGGAGCGAGTTGTCTCTTACTTCGCGTGCCTTTTCACCGAAGATCGCACGAAGGAGTCTTTCTTCAGCGGTAAGCTCGGTTTCGCCCTTGGGCGTAACCTTACCAACCAGGATGTCGCCGCTTCTAACCTCTGCGCCGATGCGGATGATACCGTTTTCGTCGAGGTCCTTAAGTGCGTCTTCACCGACACCGGGAATATCCTTGGTGATTTCTTCGGGGCCGAGCTTGGTGTCACGGCACTCGATTTCATATTCTTCGATATGAACGGATGTATAAACGTCGTTTCTGACGAGTTTTTCGTTAAGAAGAACAGCGTCTTCATAGTTATAACCTTCCCAAGTCATGAAGCCGATGAGGGCGTTCTTACCAAGGGAGATTTCGCCGTTGGAGGTTGCGGGACCGTCACCGATTACCTGATGAGCTTCAATTCTTTCGCCCTTGTCAACAATAGGTCTCTGGTTGGTGCAGGTGCCCGAGTTGGAGCGCTTGAACTTGGTTAAGGTGTAGGTCTTGATGTTGCCCGAATCCTCGCGTACAACGATCTTGGAAGCGTCAACGTGTTCAACAACACCTGCAGCCTCGGATACTACTGCGACACCCGAGTCTACGCAAGCCTTGTATTCCATACCTGTGCCGACGATAGGATTCTCGGTCACAAGAAGCGGAACTGCCTGACGGTGCATGTTTGCGCCCATGAGGGCACGGTTTGCGTCGTCGTTTTCAAGGAAGGGGATCATTGCGGTTGCAACGGAAACTACCATCTTAGGAGATACGTCCATGAAGTCGATGTTTTCACGGTCGATTTCCATGATCTGTTCGCGGTAACGGCCGTTAACCTTTGCGCGTGCAAACTTGTTGTCTTCGGTCAAAGGTTCGTTAGCCTGAGCAACCATATAATTATCTTCAACGTCGGCGGTCATGTAAACAACTTCGTCGGTTACAACGCCGGTTTCCTTATCTACTCTGCGGTAAGGAGCTTCGATGAAGCCGTATTCGTTGATTCTTGCAAAGGATGCAAGGTAGGAGATAAGACCGATGTTAGGTCCTTCAGGAGTTTCGATAGGACACATTCTGCCGTAGTGAGAATAGTGTACGTCACGAACTTCGAAGCCTGCGCGGTCACGCGAAAGACCGCCGGGGCCGAGTGCGGAAAGTCTTCTCTTATGTGTAAGCTCAGCAAGGGGGTTAGTCTGGTCCATGAACTGGGACAAAGGAGACGAACCGAAGAATTCCTTGATTGCTGCGGTGATAGGTCTGATGTTGATGAGTGCGGTGGGAGTAACAACCTCGATGTCCTGAGACTGAATGTTCATTCTTTCGCGGATTACTCTTTCCATACGGCTGAAGCCGATTCTGAACTGGTTCTGCAAAAGTTCGCCAACACAGCGGATTCTTCTGTTGCCGAGGTGGTCGATGTCATCGATGGTACCCACACCCTCGCAAAGGTTGAGGAAGTAGGAAATTGTAGCGATCATATCGTCCAAGACGATGTGCTTGGGAATGAGCTCTTCAATTCTTGCCTTGATGCCTTCGATGATTTCGTCGTTGTTTGCGCTTGCTTCCAAGATTTCACGCAGTACCTTGAAGGAAACCTTTTCGTTAACGCCGTAGGGCTTGGCATCGAAGTCAACATATCTGTCGATATCGACCATGCCGTTACCGATAACCTTAACCTCGACGATTTCGACCTTGTGGGTTACTTCGCCGGTGGGGCTGGTAAGTGTCTCACGCTTTTCAACGGTGAGGTATGCTTCCATAACACCGCAAGCTTCAATTTCCATTGCGCGGTCGAAGGAAAGGACCTCGCCGGGTTCAGCAATAATTTCGCCTGTCATGGGGTTAACAACAGGACGGGAAAGTGTGTGGCCTGCGATACGGGAGCCGATGCCGAGCTTCTTGTTATATTTATAACGTCCGAAACGGCAAAGGTCATATCTTCTTGCATCGAAGAAGAGGTTGTTTAAATGGGTGATAGCGCTGTCAACCGTCGGCGGTTCGCCGGGACGGAGCTTCTTATAAACCTCGATAAGGCCTTCATCAGTAGTGGTGGTAGCATCCTTCTGCATGATGGTTGCCTTAAGTCTTGCATCGTGGTTGAACATTTCGTCAATCTCATCGTTGGTGCCGATGCCGATTGCACGAATGAAGGTGGTAAGCGGGATCTTTCTGTTCTTGTCGATACGAACATAGACTACGTCGTTAGAGTCCATTTCATATTCGAGCCATGCACCTCTGTTAGGGATTACGGTGGACTTGAAGAGGTCCTTACCGGTCTTGTCCTTATCAGCAGCATAATAAACGCCGGGAGAACGAACGAGCTGAGAAACGATTACACGTTCAGCACCGTTGATTACGAATGTGCCGGAGGGAGTCATGAGCGGGAAATCACCCATGTAAACTTCGCTGTCCTTAATTTCACCTGTTTCAAGGTTGTTAAGTCTTGCAGTTACACGCAAGGGAGCAGCATAGGTTGTGTCTCTTTCCTTACATTCCGCAATAGTGTACTTCGGCTCGTCATCGAGTCTGTAGTCAATAAAACTGAGCTCTAAGGTTTCGTTATAGTCCTTGATAGATGCAACGTCTTTGAAAACCTCTCTCAAGCCTTCCTCGAGGAACCATTTGTATGATTTCTTCTGGACTTCAATAAGGTTGGGCATTTCTAAGACTTCGTTGATCTTGGCAAAGCTTTTACGAACATTTTTGCCGAGCTTGACGTCCTTGACATTGACCATTGGCTTATCACTCCTTATATAAATTTACATTTTCCATAACATTTTTGCATAAAAACGCCGTGTCGTTTGCCTATTTTTAATGATTTTTGTTAAAACATCACAACAAACGGTTGATTTCGTTGAAAAAGTTCTAAATATTTTACAACGAATTTTGAAATGGGCGTCTTTTTAGCCATTATGATACATCTTACAATTTAACTCATTTTCGTCAAGATGTCAAGCATTGATTTTGGTAATTTATAAAATTTGTGAATAAGCACTTGTTTTTGGGGTTGACAAAACCGTTTTTAGGTATTTTTAACCATATAAGCTATTGACAGTATGTGCAAAAGGACGATATAATAAAACTGTGCAATAAAACTGACGAGAAAACTGTATTATTTTTAGAAAAACATCGGAAAGGATGATGACAATGAAACGTACAATCAGTATTTTAATGGCACTTGCAATGGTGCTGTGTATTTTTACAGGCTGCGGTGCGAGCAACCGAAAAGAATTCAATTCAAGCGCAGACATGGCAGTGACCGAAGGCTATGACGGCGGCTGGTACATTGCCGACGACATGGAATGGATTGAGGAAGAATGGGACATTGAGGAAGATGTTGCTTATGAAGAAGCACCTATGATACCCTCGGTTGATAAAAGCCCTAATACCTCACCCGATGCTGACTCGGTACCCGAGAGTGAAAGAAAGATCATAAAGAACAAGTCGATGGACGTGCAGACGACCGACATTAAGGCATTTACTGCCGAGCTTAAGAAGCAGGTAAGCGCCTTGGGCGGATATGTTGAAAATTCCTCGAACTATAAGTCGAGTGCAGATTTCACGTTAAGAATACCTGCCGAGAATTATGATGCTTTTTCGGAATTTGTGGGCAACCTTGGTACTGTTACGTTTGAAAACGAATATATTGACGACGTAACCGGCCAGTATATTGACGTTGAAGCAAGGCTTACCGCTTTAAGGTCGGAGCAGGAAAGCTATCTGCGCCTGATGGAAAAGGCTGAGACTGTTGATGAGATCTTGCAGATTCAGAGCTATCTTTCTAACGTGAACTATCAGATAGAATCTTATACCGCACAGCTTAATTCGATGAAGTCGAAGATCTCTTACAGCACCATCAGAGTAAACGTTGTTGAGGTTGAGCGTGTAAAGCCCGTTACCGAAAAGCCCACTGTGTTTGAAAGAATTTCACAAAGACTTTCTGACAACCTTTATGATATAAGCGAGGACGCAAAGGACTTCTTCGTCGGATTCGTAAGCGGTCTCCCCTATATTGCGATATGGGCAGTTATTATAACTGTGTGCATAGTCGTTCTTAAGCTGATTTTCGGAAAGAACAAGAAAAAGAAGGCTAATCCCTCACCTGTCAAGGTTGAAAAGAACGAAGAAGCAGAAAAATAACATATAAACAAAGCCACGGTACCTTTAAGGTACTGTGGCTTTTTGTTATCCTGTAATTCCGTCAGAAAACAGCTTGTGAACACGCTCTCTCAGTTTTGAATAAGACGGTGTGGCAAGCAGGTTCCGGTCGTTGATTTCACCGGCAACCGACTGAGCAAGCTTTAAAACGTCGCTGTCGGCGGCAACGTCGGCAATTTTCAGTCTGGGCAGGCCGTGCTGTGCCGAGCCGAAGAAGTCGCCCGGACCGCGAAGCTCGAGGTCGGCTTCGGAAATCTTAAATCCGTCCGAGGTCGAAGAAAGAACACGCAGGCGCTGCTTGCTTGAATCGGAAACGTTGTCGGTGACGAGGATGCAATAGGACTGATACTCCCCTCTTCCTACTCTACCCCTTAACTGGTGAAGCTGGCTGAGGCCGAAGCGGTCTGCGTCTTCGACAAGCATTACCGCAGCGTTGGGTACGTCAACGCCAACCTCGATAACAGTGGTGGAAACCAGAACATCAAGCTCTCCGTCTTTAAAGCGGCGCATGACTTCATCTTTTTTATTTGCCGCCATTTGCCCGTGCAAAAGACCGATTCGGTAATCTTTAAAATCCTCTGCCGATATTTTTTCGGCATATTCTTTAACAGATTTGGTGTTTACGGCTTCGTTTTCTTCAATCGCGGGGCAAACGATATAGGCCTGTCTGCCCTCGTTGAGCCTGTCTTTTATAAACGCAAATGCACGCTTGCGGAGCTTGCCTGTTACGGCATAGGTATCAATCTTTTTTCTTCCGCCCGGCAGTTCGTCCAAGAGTGAAATGTCAAGCTCGCCGTAAATCATAAGCGCTAAGGTTCTTGGAATGGGGGTTGCCGACATTACGAGACGGTGAGGATTTTTGCCCTTTTTCTCGAGTGTGGCACGCTGTTCAACGCCAAAGCGGTGCTGTTCATCTGTTATGATAAGGCCGAGGTTATTAAACTCGGTTGATTGCTGCAAAAGCGCATGGGTGCCGACGATGACGTTATATTCGCCCGAAGCGATACCCTCTTTTAAAACACGCTTGTTTTTTGCGGTAAGCGAGCCTGTTAACAGTGCCACCTTAACCCCAAGCGACAGGAGGAATTTGCAAAGGGTGTCGTAGTGCTGCTGGGCCAAAATCTCGGTGGGTGCCATTAAAACGGACTGTGTGCCGTTTAAGTGTGCAAAATAGCAGCACGCCGCCGCAACAGCGGTTTTGCCCGAGCCTACGTCGCCCAAAACAAGGCGGTTCATGGGCACGCTTTGGCACATGTCGCTGATGCATTCGCTGATCGACCTGCTTTGTGCGCCTGTAAGCTTAAACGGCAGAGCGTTGTAATAAGCTTCTATGCTGTGAGGGGTCATTGTGTGGCCTGTAAGCTTTCGCCTGCTTGAGCGCATTTCGTGCATGGCAAGCTGAAGCGTCAAAAGCTCGTCGAACGCCAAACGGCGGCGGGCTTTCGTGGCAAGCTCTTTGTTTTTGGGGAAGTGTATCTCACGCAGAGCCTCGTTAAGGGGCATGAGGCGGTTTTTTGCAACAACCGATTCGTCCAAGGTTTCAAGGCTTTCATTATCAAGCTGTTCAAGCGCTTTTTTAATGCAAGTGCGAAGGTAGGTTTGGGTTATCCCCTCGGTAAGGGGGTAGATCGGCAGAATTCTTTCGCCTGTATTCGCCTTTAGAATTATCGGCGATGACATTTCTTTCGAGGTCATGTTGCCTGTGACCTTGCCGTAAAGAATGTAGTCGCTGTCAACCTCGAGCGATTTGAACATGAACTCGGAGTTATAGATGACGACGGTCATGTCGGAGGTGCCGTCGGTAACAACAAGGCGGTAAATCGTCATGCCCTTTCTTATTCGGGCAGGAGGAAGCTTTGAGACCACCCTGCCTGAGATCACGTTGTTTTCGTCTAAGACAGCGTCGTCGATGGCGACGGGCGAGGTGAAGTCGAAATAGTTTCGCGGCAAATGATAGATAAGGTCACCGACGGTTTCGATACCCAGCTTTTTTAACAGCTCGGCACGCTTGGGCCCTACGCCTTTTAAATATTGAATATTATCTGTTAAAGCCACGACCGCACCTCTTTTCAAATAAATTTCATTTACATTATAACTTGTTTGCACCTGCTTTTCAAGGTATTTATTGACAAGCTTTAGTGTATAATATAAAATATAATGTAGCAAATATCGTTTTGAAAGGACAATACTTATGAATTTTTATAAAGATTTGGAATGCGCGATTTTTGACCTTGACGGCACCTTGGTGAACTCGATCGACACGTGGAGAATTGTTGACGAGATTTTTATGCAGCGCCGTAACTTACCTATTCCCGAGGATTTTTATGACAGGGTTTCGACCTTGAATATGCGTCAGGCGGCGGATTACGTTATTGCCGAGTGCGGAGTTAAGAACACCCCCGACGAGGTTATTGCCGAATGGCTTGAGCTTTTGGAATATGAATATGGCGAAGTGATAACGATGGTTGACGGGGCGTATGAATTCTTGCACAAATTAAAGGAAAACGGGGTTAAGTTGGCGCTTGCCACAGCCTCGCACCGTGAGCTTTTTGAGCCATGCTTAAAGCGCCACGGAGTTTACCATTTATTTGACGCTTTTGTGACGACCGATGAAGTCAAGCGCCGCAAGGGCTTCCCCGACGTTTACCTTCTGGCGGCAAAAAAGGTTGGCGCAAACCCCGAAAAGTGCTGTGTGTTTGAAGATATTTATTTGGGCAGTGTTGGTGCAAAGGCAGGCAACATGCACTGCGTTGCTATTTTAGAGGAGCATTCGCGCGATGACTGGGACGACATTAAGCGCGTTGCAGACATGGTGATTTATAACTATAACGAGATTTTGTGATGAAAAATATAAGCCTCCCCCGAGAGATTTGGGGAGGCTTTTTGTTTTTATTTACCATTACTCGTCGGCGGATTCTTCTTCCTCTGTCGCAATAACGCGGTTATAGACTTTACTTAAGGTTGCAAGCTTTTTGGCGGCAGTTTCGTCAAGCTGCTCGCTTAAAACTCGCCAGCGCCAGTTTGTGCCGACAGAGGACGGCACGTTGATTCTTGCTTCGTTGCCAAGACCTAAAATATCCTGCGGCTGAGCGATGGCAACCTCGGCAATGCTTGACCATGCAAGGCGCAAAAGCGCTTCGGGAATATCCTTCTTGTCGGAAATTCCGCAGTAATCAAGGCAGAAGTCAAGGCTTTCGCCCTCCTGATTTTCGGCCCAGCCGTAAAGGGTGTCGCTGTCGTGGGTGGAGGTGTAGACAATGCAGGCGCTCGTTTCATAATTACAGGGCAGATAATCGCTGTCGGCATTCGGGTCGAACGCAAACTGCAAAACCTTCATTCCGGGGTAGCCTGTGTCTGAAAGGAGCTGTTTCACATCCTCGGTTACAAAGCCCAAATCCTCGGCAATAATGCGTTTTTTGCCAAGCCAATAGTTTGTTGAATTAAACAGCTTCATGCCGGGGCCTTCACGCCAGACACCGTTAACTGCGGTTTTGTCGGTTGCAGGAATTGAGAAGTAGCCTGCAAACCCTCTGAAATGGTCGATTCTTAAAACATCGTAGATTTCGGTTGCAAAGGCAATGCGGTCGATCCACCACTTATATCCGTTTTGCTCCATGTCTGCCCAGTTATATAACGGGTTACCCCAAAGCTGGCCGTCTAAGGCATAGTCATCGGGCGGGCAGCCTGCAACGTTCTTGGGGTTCTTTTCTTCGTCAAGCTCGAAAAGCTCGGGGTTAAGCCAGACCTCAACGCTGTCATAGGCACAGTAGATAGGCATGTCGCCGATGATTTCAACGCCGCTGTCGTTTGCATATTTTTTAATTTCGAACCACTGTTTAAAGAATTCATACTGCAAGAAGATGTAGAATCCGATAGTGTCCTTCAAGCGGATTTTTGCTTTCTCTAACGCTTCGGGTCTGGCAAGGCGCAAATCTTCTTCCCAGTCGCACCATGGCTTGCCGCCGTTTTCGGTTTTAAGTGCCATAAACAAAGCATAGTTATAAACCCAGCCTCCGTTTTTATCCAAGAAAACGTGGTAGTTAATGTCGGGCTTGAAGCGGTTGTAAGCAATCTTTAAAACATCAAAAATCGTGTTATAAATCATGCCATAGTTGATATACTGAGGGTGGTCGCCGAATTCGACGTTTTTGTAATCCTCGGCGGTCAGAAGTCCTTCCTGTTCGAGGGTTTCAAGGTCGATGAAATAGGGGTTACCTGCGTGGATTGAGCAGGACTGATAGGGCGAATCGCCGTAACCCGTGGGGGAAAGAGGGAGTATCTGCCAGTAGTGCTGTTTTGCCTCTACCAAAAAGTCGATGAACTTCTTAGCCTCTTTGCCAAGCTTGCCAATGCCGTATTCGCCGGGAAGCGATGCTACGCCGAGTAAAATACCGCTTGATCTCATATAATCAAATCCTTTCGAAATAATTCGCATAAAATAACATTAACATTTTAACAAATGGCATTTGTGTTTTCAACTGTTTTCCGCCATTTTTTTATTTTGCAAAAGATAACTGATTTTAGTTTGGTTACACTATTGAAAATATAAGTAAAAAGTTTTATAATATTCATATCTATCGAAAAAATTGTGCAAATAAGGAGTTTACCGAGGATGACCGATAAGATATCCTTAATTGATTCTGAATATTATTACGAGGGAGAGCTGGGCGTTACCCTTACTGAATTTGGCACGCATTTTGCTGTGTGGGCGCCCGAGGCTGAGACAGTTGAAGCCTTGATTTATGACAATGCGGCTTCGCCCTCGCCTTGCATGACCTCAAGCCTTGTAAAGGGCGAAAACGGTGTGTGGGTGCTTGACCACCCTGCTTCGCTGGAAGGGAAATTCTATAACCTTGCTTATTGCTATGACGGCGTTAAGCGAGAAGGCGTTGACATTTATGCTAAGGCTGTGGGAATTAACGGAGACAGAGGGTATATTTCCAGCCTTGCAAGCACTGACCCCGAGGGCTGGGAAAATGAAGCTTACGTTAAGCTTGAAAGCTATGCCGACGCTGTGATTTATGAAACACATATAAGAGATTTTTCCTGCGATAAATCGTCGGGCGTTAAAGATGGCGAGAGAGGCAGATATTCGGCGTTTCTGAACGACGACAGCGTTACGCAAAGCGGCAAGCCGACTTGTATTTCTCATCTTGCAGATTTGGGGGTTACGCACGTTCACCTTTTGCCTGCTTTTAATTACGAGGGCGTTGACGAAGCTGACCCGAAAGCCTGTTATAACTGGGGATATAACCCGAAAAACTATAACGTACCCGAGGGGTCGTATTCGGCTGATGCTTGTGACCCTTTGAAAAGGATTAACGAGTTCAAGAAGATGGTGCAGGCTTTGCACAAAAAAGGCATTGGCGTTATTATGGACGTGGTTTATAACCACACCTATGAAGCTGAGGATTCGTGGTTTGAAATTGCTTACCCCGGGTATTACCACAGAATGAAAGAAAACGGCGAGTTTTCTAACGGTTCGGGCTGTGGAAACGAGATGGCATCGGAGCACAGAATGTGCCGCAAATACATCATTGACTCGGTGCTTTGGTGGGCAAAAGAATATAAGATCGACGGCTTTAGATTTGACCTTATGGCCCTTTTGGACGTTGACACCTTAAACGAGCTTTCGGCAAAGCTTAAAGAGATTAACCCGAGTGTTATTCTTTACGGTGAGGGGTGGACAGGCGGAGCCTCCGCCCTTGACCCCGGCAAAGCGGCATTTAAGCACAATGCGAAGCTTACGCCGGATTATGCCTATTT
>JAZSPX010000181.1:0-3502 GCA_045537675.1 Candidatus Faeciplasma sp.
TTCTGTTGCTAAAGACTACCTTGATGAGAAATATGAAACAGAAATGAAGTTTCGTTCAGTTCGCCGTGATTCAATATTTGTTGATGCTCCTCGCTATGACGTAACATTCTCGCCTGTTAATAATTCAGACATAAGATTTCAAGTGATGGTTGGCATTGATTTAACTATCCGCGATGGACTTCGTGAATTCGGACGTAGTTCCGGAAGTGCCGATAATTACTATTTGCGCTGTTTCGAAGATAAGATGGAAAAGTTTCTTACCGATGAAGTCAAGGATTTATGGGGAAATGAAGCATATGCGACAGCATTTGATACATCTGCAGGTATATACTCTTATTACGTTTCACCTGATTTAACAGACACTATGACGTTGGATGAAATGGAACCTCTAATTAACGAGTATTGGTTACACATCTATACAGAGTCGGAACTTAATGCAGATTCTTTGGAAGCTCACGCAAATCAAATTTTTACAATTGTAACGATTATTAATGATAATGGTTTCTCTCCTGATACT
The DNA here is from genome assembly GCA_045537675.1 of Candidatus Faeciplasma sp. GTDB lineage: Bacteria > Bacillota > Clostridia > Oscillospirales > Ruminococcaceae > Faeciplasma. The sequence goes on from JAZSPX010000181.1 coordinate 518, forward strand.
CTTGATGTTAATTTTTATGATTCAAATCAAGAAGAAATATATGTTTTGATTAAAGAATTAAGTGAAATTAAGTCTGTAGACCAAATCCGTAATCAATTACAAACTTTGTTGGACGAATAGTCAAAAGGAGACAACATGACCACACAAATCCGTGCCACGGCAATTCTTGCCTGCGGCGGCACCTCAACCCGAATGGGTGAAAACAAGCTGTTAATAAATCTTTGCGGCAAGTCGTGCATTCTCCGCTCGTGCGAGGCGCTTGCCAACAGCCCCTATGTCACAAAAATCGTCGTTACCGCACCCTCGTCCCTCCACGAAAAATACGCCAACGAGCTTAAATCAATCACCAAACCGGTGGTTTTTGTCGAGGGTGGGGCTACCCGCCAGCAGTCCGTTAAAAACGCTGTCATGGCGGCTGATGATGACATAATCATCATTCACGACGGCGCACGCCCCCTCGTTTCCACCGAAACCGTCAACAAAAGCGTGCTTGATGCTAACGAATTCGGCTCCTCAATCGTCTGCACTCCGTCTAAAGATACCGTTCGTGTTTTGTGCGAGGGTGGCTCCTTCGCCCCCGATAGGTCGGGCGTCTACATCGTGCGCACCCCTCAGACCTTTAAGCGTGAGCTTTATTTAAAAGCCTTAGAGGAATCGGCAGGCGACTTCACCGACGATTCCCAGCTTCTCGACAGCATCGGCATCACCCCTCACATAACTTTGGGCGAGTACGAAAACATCAAGCTCACCACACCAGAAGATATTGCTGTTGCAAAATCCATTCTCTCAGAAAGCGAGGTTAAACCCATGCGCATAGGCCACGGATATGACGTGCATAAGCTTGTCGAAGGCAGAAAGCTCATATTAGGCGGTGTCGAAATCGAATATGATAAAGGCCTTCTCGGCCACTCCGACGCTGACGTTTTAACCCACGCCGTAATGGATTCAATGCTTGGTGCAGCGGCACTTGGCGACATCGGCAAGATCTTCCCCGATAACGACCCTGCCTATAAAGGCGCCGACAGCATTAAGCTGTTAAAGGTCGTTGCCGAGCGTGTTAAACAGGCCGGCTACACCGTTTCAAATATCGACGTAACCGTAATTGCGCAAGCCCCCAAGCTTGCACCCCATATAGATAGAATGCGAGAGGTTTTGGCTCAAGCAATCGGCACAGATGTCAACCAAATCTCAATCAAAGCCACCACCGAAGAAGGCCTCGGCTTCACCGGCGAGGGCTTGGGCATCGCCGCCCACGCTGTGTGTCTGCTCAATTAAAGGAGGATACATGAAAAAGAAAATCGCTTTGTTTGCAGTTTCAGCGTTGGCGCTTGTTGCAATAATAGCTGGCGTTTCAATTTATAAATATCACGAATTGCTCGAAGTTAAAAGCTTCAGCATCTCAGAGTATCAAGAATACATTGATGAGCATGATGGATATATGGAATTGTATAAAGAGTATTACCCTGAATTGTATATCACGTCCATAGCCCCGTTTTCTGATGCCGATACACTTAGAACTATCGCAGATGAGCTTTGGGTTGAAATCTACGGCGAAGAATCAATGAAAGAGCAAAAGCCGTATCAAGTTTTTTACGATGATGAAAATGATGTTTGGTTCATCTGCGGTACGTTTAAGAAATCCATTTTCGTCAGCAGAAAAGGCGGCGTAGCTCACATGATAGTAAAGCCTGATGGCAAGATCTTAGCATACTGGCACACCAAATAAACCCATACACAACAGTCAGCAACCGCTGGCTGTTTTTTGTTTTAATTCGTCGGTCAAACTTCCGTGTCACCGGCGGCTCCGCCACCGCACACAACGCCTTTCGGCGCGCGTGCGGCGAAATCGCCGCCCCAACTCACACCCAAGCCCTTTTTTACATACAATGTCATAAAGAGCTCTGTATAAACAGACCCTACCGTGAAAGAACAAGGAGGATTCAGTTACTTTGAGATATACACTAATCGCCGTTTCGTCCATAACCTATGCCATGAAAGCGAAACGAATGCTGAATAATCTGGGCTACTACTGCGAAATCGAACGCACGCCCAAAAACCTCGCCACGGGCTGCGGTTATTCAATCCGTGTCCGTGACGACCCCGAAATGATTTCATCAATTCTTGACAGAAACGGAATTGCAATCAAAGGCAAGCTTTCAATTACCCGATAAATTTAAGGCCCAAGCGGCAGAACGGAGCAGATTTATATGAACAAAAATGTATATTTCGACAACGCAGCGACAGGTTTTCCCAAGCCGCCGTCAGTAAAAAGCGCCGTTTTGCTGGCACTCGAAGAATATGGCGGCAACCCTGGCAGGGGAGGTCACAGCTATTCAATCAAGGCCGCCGAAAAGGTCTACTCGGCAAGGTGCGTCTTAGCCGACTTCTTTGCCGCCCAGCCCGAAAACGTCGTTTTCACCCAAAACTGCACCCACGCCCTCAACCTCGCAATAAAGGGCATAGTCAAAAAGGGCGACAGCATCGTCATCTCCTCGATGGAGCATAACTCGGTTGCCCGCCCGTGCTTTACCCTCGGGCAGGAGGGGATAGATGTCAGCATCGCCAATGTCGGCAAATGCGACGAAGAAACCGTTAAGAATTTCAAAAAATGCATAACCCCAAAAACAAAATGCGTTGTTGTAACCGCCGCAAGCAACGTCACAGGCAGGGTAATGCCCATTCGTGAAATAGCCGAAATAACCCAAAAGTATGGCATATGTCTAGTCGTCGATGCCGCACAGGCAGCAGGTATCATTCCTGTAACTCTTAATATGGGTGCCAACATCATCTGCGCCCCCGGTCACAAAGGCCTTTGCGGTCCCACTGGCACAGGCGTTCTTGTCACTGACGGCAAATTTCCGCTTAAAACCATCATCGAGGGCGGAACAGGCGCCACTTCTCTCGAACTCACACAAACCGACTTTATGCCCGAGCATTTAGAAAGCGGCACGCTCAACACGGCAGGCATCTGTGGGTTAGAGGCAG
>JAZSPX010000084.1:0-3130 GCA_045537675.1 Candidatus Faeciplasma sp.
CGGAAAGCGCCTTTTTATCAGATGATTTCCAACTTATAGCCGCGCCGTTTGTTCCTGTTTCGGGCAGGGTGAGGTTTTCATAGGTGTACTTGGGTACCTTGACAGTTGCGATATCAAGGCGAAGCTGCTGCTTGGCGGCAAACTCCTCGTAAATTTCTAAGACCTCGTCTTTATCGAGCGTTTTATTATAAATCTTGAAATCTGTTATTACAGCGTCGCAATAAGGGTCGTCCCAGTTCGACTTTGCAATGTAGCCCAAAATATCCTTGCCGTTGCCTGCAAAAATTGCACCAAGGTCGTGATTTTTGTTTTCGGTATATCCCAAATGGTCGCCGTTAACGTAAACGTCGAAATATTCGCCGTCGTAAGTGACGGTTACAACGCTCATTTCGTCTTCGCTAAGCTTTCTTGTTTTGCCAAGGGTTTTTTCTTGGTTGTTGTTGCTTTGGGTTTTGATTGTCGTTTCAAAATACCCTCCGTAAAGGCCGGCAGGGTTTATTCTAAGATAGTCGGTCTGATAGCCTGTGCCCAACGTCCACAAAAACTGGTGCTGGTTGGTTCTGGGGGTAAATGTCATTTCAACGCTGAAGCCCTTTTTATAGTTAATGTCGCCCTCGACACTTAAAGGAATTTCGATATAGGAGCCGTCGGTACCCGGAAGCTTTAAAATATCGTCGTCGCCGTTTTGTATAAAGTCGTCGTCCGAGATATTGTGCATAATTCCGTGGTTGCCATAGCCCGACATGTCAAAGAGCATATAGCTGTGGTGAGACATATCATAGTGCAAAACAACCTTGCGGTTGACAGGAAACCTTGGCACACCGTAGTCGTATGGATTTATTACTTCTTTAGTAACTTCGTTCACTGTGTCGTCTCCTTTACTAACAGAATCGTTACAGCCGACAAGTGTCAGCAAAACAGCTAAAGATATGATAAGGCATATCAATTTTTTCATGTTTGCCCTCCCCCAAAACGGTTTTAGATTAATTTTATGGTATCATAACTAAAACCGCATTGCAACAAGAAAGGATAAACTGGTTTTAAATCATCAAGCATTTGTTAGCATGTATCAAATATGTGCGTAAAAAAGCTCACCCCCTCTTACCAAGCGGCGAGAGGGGGTGGTGTGTTATTAAGCTTCCTTTTTGGTATTATAGGTCAGCGGAATATGGTATTCCGATTCATAGATATTCTTCCACGCTAACGAATTTTTAGCCATCATCTCGTCAACGTTCTTGCGCTGAGAAAGCCCTTCACTGGGGTAAATAGGCTCGCTTATGTGAATGGTGTATTCCTGAACGTAAAAACCGTCGTCACCCATAATGTCCGAGTCCTTCATGGTTATAAAGCAAGGCAAAACAGGCACGTTGTTCTTTGCGGCAAACAGATATGCACCTTTCTTTAAGGGCTTTGGCTTGCGGTAATTCCACCACATGCTCTGCTCGGGGTAAACAAGAACAAAGTTGCCCTCCTGCAGAAGTTGGTCGGTCGCTTCCATGAACTTTCTTAAGGTATTTCGGTTAGAGGAGAGGGGCAGAGTGTTGCAATGCCTCATTAAAAAGCCGTAAAAGTCGGGGAACGAAGTGTAGTTACCCTCGCGGATAACACGGTAAAATGTTCTTTTGGGCTGCTGGGCGGCTTCATAAGCAAGCTGAATTGCAAAGCTGTCGAACGCATTGAAGTGGTTGCAGGTTATGACCGCACCGCTGTCGAGGTTTTTGAAATGCTCAAGGCCTGTTATGTCTTTGATGATAAGCTTATTGTTGTCTATAAGGTTATCGACAAACTTGTGAGCGATCATGAAAGCAAACTTTGTTTTAAGCTTTTGACTTACGGTTTTGTTGATGTAATCAATCTCATCGGGCATTAAAACACGGCCGGGCGGGTCGTCTTCAACGTCTTCGTCAAATCTGCCCTCAAGCTCATATTCCTCGATCTTTCTTAAAACTTCAACTCTGTCCTTGGCTCGGTTAGCGCGGTTAACACGGTTCAGGTAATTATCCTCCCGGTTGGTTTCCTTAACTGCAAGCTGCAAAAGGCTTTGGCAGGAAAGTCGGTCGCGCTCCCGCTGCTCGTCGGTATAGGAATTAAGCACCTGCAAAATCTCTTCGTAAACCGAGGTTTCTTTGGCATAGTGCCAGAAAATATCGCCGTGTCGGCAATCAGCATAGTGCCAAGGCTTACTGGTCATGATGTAGTGCAAGACCTTTGCCTGCCCGATGGGGTATTCAATTTCGCCGAAGATTTCTGTGTTCCAACGTTGGTCTAACCAGTAAACGTGGTCTTTGCAAATGAGGTTCAAATAGTCCTCGTCCTGGGTTACAACAAAGTTATAGGTGTGTAAATATTGAATGAATTTGTCGAGCACAAATTTAATTCTGAACTGGTGGCAGTTGATTAAAAGCAAGCCTGCGTTAAAGAAATTATAACGAGAAATGCCGATGACCTTTTCAACGTAGGTGCCATACTCATCAATCTGCACCATTGCCTGCTCGTGGCAGGCACCGACATAGGCATCTTTAATGTCGGTAAAATAAAGCTCGCTTACGTCGCCCTGAACAACGGTGTCGCTGTCGATATAAACCGCCTTGTCATATTGCGGGAACATTTCGGCAATGAAAAGCCTGTAATAAGTGGTTTTGGAATAGTAATCCCTTATGGGCAATTTATCCGAAATCGAGGTGAGATAGTCTGTTACGTCCTCGAAAGAAATGTCGAAGTTGTCGGTCTTAAGCTTAAAAACCTCTTTTTGCATTTGTTCTGAAATGCCTGTGTGAAGAATATAAACGCGGTAGTTATATTCTTTCGAGGCGTTGACAATCATTGAATGGATTGAAACAATGGTGTATTTAACGAAGTTGTCGTCACACGCATAAAAAACGGGGATAATCTGATTTGCCATTTGCGTTTTCCTTTCTTTCAAACTGTTCTTTCAGCTTAACGTAATCTTTATAAACGTCGTCGAACTGGTGATATTTAAACACCTTGTGAACTTTTTCAATCTGCCACTGCTTAATGTTATCGGTATGGGGGTAAGGCAACCAGAAAAGCCTTTTTGAAAAGTGCCTGACGACCGTGTGGCTGTGAAGATATTTTTGGTCGTTGAACCTTTGCGGCAGCATTTTCTTTT
>JAZSPX010000213.1:0-5762 GCA_045537675.1 Candidatus Faeciplasma sp.
TCACCGTCCCGCCCCCGCATACGATGAACAGCAGTCCACCACCGAAATCCTCGAAACGGGTATCAAGGTAGTAGACCTCATCTGCCCTTATGCTAAGGGCGGTAAGATTGGTTTGTTCGGCGGTGCAGGCGTTGGTAAGACAGTTTTAATTCAGGAACTTATAAATAACGTTGCAAAACAGCACGGTGGTATGTCTGTCTTCACCGGTGTAGGTGAACGTACCCGTGAAGGCAACGACCTTTACAACGAAATGAAGGAATCGGGCGTTCTTTCCAAGACCGCACTCGTTTACGGTCAGATGAATGAACCCCCGGGAGCAAGAATGAGAGTAGGTTTAACCGGCCTTACCATGGCTGAATACTTCCGTGACCGTGAAGGACAGGACGTACTGCTTTTCATTGACAACATATTCCGCTTTACACAGGCAGGATCCGAGGTTTCGGCACTTTTGGGCCGTATGCCCTCTGAAGTAGGATATCAGCCCACCCTTGCAACCGAAATGGGTGCTTTGCAGGAAAGAATTACTTCCACCAAAAACGGCTCAATCACTTCTGTTCAGGCTGTTTATGTGCCTGCCGACGACTTGACCGACCCTGCACCTGCAACAACATTCGCTCACTTAGATGCAACAACCGTTTTGTCAAGAAGTATTGCATCTTTGGGTATCTACCCCGCAGTAGACCCCTTGGATTCCACTTCCAGAATACTCTCTCCCGACGTTGTCGGCGAGGATCACTATAACGTAGCCCGCGACGTTCAGAAGATTTTGCAAAGATATAAAGAACTTCAGGACATCATCGCTATCATGGGTATGGACGAGCTTTCCGAAGAAGATAAGTTAACCGTTGCCCGCGCAAGAAAGGTACAGCGCTTCCTTTCTCAGCCGTTTACCGTTGCTGAACAGTTCACAGGCTTTACAGGCAAATACGTTCCCGTAGCCGAGACCGTTCGCGGCTTTAAGGAGATTATTGAAGGTAAGCATGACGATTTGCCCGAATCTGCATTCCTCTTTGTCGGCACTATCGACGAAGCAGTTGAAAAAGCCAAGGGTCTTAAGTAACTTTGCCGGAGGTTTTAGATGAGTACCTTCCACTTAAAAATCGTATCGCCCGACGGTGTCTTCTTTAATGGTGAAGCCAAACAGCTTTCAATCCGTTCCATCGACGGTGAAATCGCTATTTTAAAAGGTCACATACCTTTTCTCACTGCTGTTGCTGTCGGTGAATGCCGTGTATATGTTAGCGACGGTGAAGCCCCAAAAACTGCTGCTTGCTGCGGCGGTATGCTTAACGTAACCGATGAAGAAGTTCTTTTGGCTCCCACAACATTCGAATGGGCAGGGGATATCGACATCGAGCGTGCCGAAGCTGCAAAGACAAAAGCAGAAGCTCAGCTCGTTTCCGCTTCGACCGAAGTTGATAAGAAAATCGCCAAAAGACGACTTGAACGCGCTAAAATCCGTATCAAGGTTGCCAAAAAAGTTTTGGGTAACTAACAAAAAAATCAACTCCCTTTCTTTATAAGAAGGGGAGTTTTCTTTTACTTCGCACAAACCGCCGCCACGGCTCGGCACTCTGCCTCGTTCCTCTCGCCACACGCCTCGCCACGGCGGCTTCTAACTGCTAAATAAATACTGCCTGCACAGCGGGCCCCTCCCACCGCCCAAGCCTTGCGGCTTGCGTCGGCGGTCTCCCTCCCGCCAAACAACAAAAACCTCCCACCCATAAAAAGGTGAGAGGTTTAATCGTTTCTACTTATTATTCAGCTTCCTTCAAGCTCCAGTAAATGCCATATCTTTCATCATAAATCTCATAATAGGGGATAAAGGTAAGCTCCTTGTCAGCAGATGTAAACTTGAATTCAAGTCCGTCGCCCACACGTTCAAAGTAAGCGTCGGGGTTGGTTCTAACTTCCTTGCCGGTAAGGCCTTCCTTAAGCTTAAGGTGGTCATTCACCAAAATCGAGGATTCAGGAATCAATACGCTCATACCTGTATAAGTGGTAGTCATGTTCTGGTTGCCAAGCTTTGCAGCCAAAAGAACAGGACCATATTTAAATGCAACGGTGTTAAGTCCGTCAACCATGTTATAAGCTGTAAAGCCCAAGGGGATAGTCACGTCAACGCTGTCCTTGTTAGCCCATTCACGGGTGATAACAGCATAGCCGTCAACAGTTTCATAGCTATAAGCCTCGCCGTTGATCTTAACAGCAAGGTCGCCCTTTGCCCAGTAAGGAATTCTTATCTTAAGCGAGAATGTAACGGGTGCCTCTGTCTTAACAGAAATGTTAGTCGTGTCAGTCACGGGGAGGTTTGTTGCCTGCGTGATCTTAACACCCTTGTCGTCCCACTCAATGTCCGAAGGCAGGAACATATTTACATAAAGCGAATCACCCTCGCTGAAGTAGATCATATCTCCAAGCTTGGTCATGTTTTCCATGCCGCTGCCTGTGCAGCACCAGAAGCTGTCATAAGGGGTAGAGAATGTTTTGAAGTAACCCGTAGCCATTGCCTGGAAGTATGTAGTCATACCGGTTTCAGGGTTCTGCGAGGCCATAATGTCGTTAATAAACGCATTTTCCATATAGTCTGCATACTTCTTGTCGCCTGTAACCTTAAACAGCTCCTTCGAAAGCTTAAGCATGTTATAAACGTTGCAGGTCTCGCAGTTGCAGTTTGTTCTTTCGCGGTTCAAAACGTCGTCCTCGCCAAAATGCTCCCACTCCGAGTTAGCACCTGTTGCATATGAATGGTGGTCAATAACCATCTGCCAGAAGATTTCAGCAGTCTGCAAATATTCTGTTGCATCAACAACCTTGCCGTCAATCTTCTTGCCGTGGCAAACTTCATATCTCTTAATCGCACCGATAATCTTGGGAATGGTTGTGTTTGCGTGGCGGTTATTCAAAACGTTTGCGCCATCGTTTCTAATAAGCTCAAACAAAGCGTCCTCGTCAAATGCGTGGGCAGCAATTGCGTGCTTTTCGCTGCCTGTAATGTTATAAAGGTCATACATTACGTCGTTCATTCCGCCATATTCAATCGAAAGAACGGTCATGTGGGTCTTTTCGTCCCAGCTCTTTGTTCTGCCATAAACCCAGTCGCCCAAATTGCTTGCAACTGTCAAAGCAGGCTCATAGCCTGTGAATTTATATGTAGCAACCAAGCCCTCTAAAATCTTGTGCATGGTATACCACGGAACCCAAGCCTCTTTAAACAGGTCAGCCTTGCCCTTTTCAACGTTGTCAAACTGGAACTCTGTGTTCAGCTCAACAAACTTGCCGCCCCACAAAAAGCCGTTGTCACGCTGGCATAAAGCAAGCTCGTCAATAATCGAGGTAAGCATGTCATATACCTTTTTCTTGTCCGACTGGCTAACGCTGCCGCTGGCATATGCCTGTGCCAAAGCAGTCAAATAGTGACCAACAGTGTGGCCGGCAATCAGGTGTCCTTCCCAGCCTGCATAAGGCTCGGCACCCTTGGTATCCGCACCAACGTTCTTGCGGAAATGGTAAACAAGTCTGTCAACATCAAACGATAAAAGATAGTCAAGCTCCTTGTCCAATGCATTTTCAAAAAACGCACCGTTCATTTCAAGCTCGCTGATGTTAAAATCAGAGATTATTGTGTTTGCATAACTCATGTCTGTTCCTCCTGCCGGTGTCGAGGGTGCAGGCGCACAGCTTGTCAAAATAAGCCCTGCCAGAACCAACGACAACCCTTGTTTTAAAATCTTCATAAGTGTCCTCTCTTGTTTTAAAGATATAATAGATTTTACCACATAAAAGCGAAAAAGTAAATATCAAAAGTGCAATTCATCGCATTAATTCAATAAAAATATGTCATTTATCAATCTTTACATTATCATCTTTTAGTGGTATAATTATAAAATACTTGTTTTGCTAATATGCCGATTTGCTTAATGTTGTCATTTCGCCTAACAATTCACTTTCTTGTAAACACATTCAGTACAAAACGTAGAAAATGAATATTATGCGGTTATTCGCTTGACACATTTGCATATTAGATGTATAATCAATGCATACAATGAATATTTATTCAGCAAAGGAGACTGATTAAAATGAATAAGGAAAACATTAAAAAAGTAGTTTTAGCATACTCTGGCGGTCTTGATACTTCAATTATCATTCCGTGGTTAAAAGAAAACTATTACAACTGTGAAGTTGTTGCAGTTTCGGGTAACGTCGGCCAGAACGATGAGCTTGAAGGACTTGAAGAAAAGGCACTTGCAACAGGCGCTTCCAAGCTTTATGTTTTAGACTTGACCGATGAATATGTTGACGATTACATCATGCCTTGCCTTAAAGCAGGCGCTGTTTACGAAGAGTACCTTCTCGGCACCAGCCATGCACGTCCCTGCATCGCAAAGGGTTTGGTAGAAATCGCTATTAAAGAGGGGGCAGACGCTATCGTTCACGGCTGCACAGGTAAGGGCAACGACCAGGTTCGTTTCGAGCTTGCAATCAAGCACTTTGCACCCAACATGCCCATCATCGCTCCTTGGCGTGAATGGGATATCAAGTCCCGTGAAGAGGAAATCGACTATGCCGAGGCTCACAATATCCCTCTTAAAATTAACCGTGAGACCAACTACTCTAAGGACAAGAACCTTTGGCACCTCTCACACGAAGGGCTCGACCTTGAAGACACCGGCAACGAGCCTATGTACGAAAAGGAAGGCTTCCTTGAAATGGGCGTAAGCCCCATCATGGCACCCGATAAGCCTACATACGTCACCATCGACTTCGAGCAGGGTATCCCTGTTGCTCTCGACGGCGAAAAGATGAGCGCAAAGAACATTATCTTAAAGCTCAACGAAATCGGCGGCGCAAACGGCATCGGCCTTTTGGACATTGTTGAAAACCGTCTTGTCGGCATGAAGTGCCGCGGCGTATATGAAACTCCCGGCGGATCTATCCTTTACAAGGCTCACTCCGTTCTCGAACAGATCTGTCTCGACAAATACACCATGCACGAAAAGCAGAAGCTTGCCATCACCTTCGCCGAGCTTGTTTACAACGGTCAGTGGTTCACCCCCCTGCGTGAGGCTCTGGCAGCATTTGTTGACAAGACCCAGGAGCATGTTACCGGTAAGGTAAGACTGAAGCTGTATAAGGGCAACATGATCAACGCTGGTGTTTGGAGTGACTACTCCCTGTACTCCGAGGAGATCGCAACCTTCGGTGAGAGCGACTACAACCAGGCGGACTCCGCCGGATTTATCAACCTCTTCGGCCTGCCCATCAAGGTCAAGGCCATGGTTGACGGCAAGAAGTAAAGATACTTGTACGGGCCGGTTTTCACCGCCCATACAAATTTCAAGGAGAACGATTATGGCAAAGATGTGGGCCGGCAGAACAGACGGCCAAACAGAAAAAATTGCAGACGATTTTAACTCCTCTATTCACTTTGACTGCAGAATGTACAAGCAGGATATCACCGGCAGTATGGCTCATGCCGCTATGCTGGCTGCACAGGATATCATCTCCCAAAATGATGCCGATCAGCTGATCGAAGGTCTAGAGCAGATCCTTGCCGATCTTGACAGCGGCGCATTGGTCATAGATATAGAATGCGAAGATATTCACATGTTCGTAGAGCAGGTATTGACTCAGCGGCTGGGAGATGTAGGCAAAAAGCTCCACACCGCCCGTTCCCGGAACGATCAGGTGGCTTTGGATATCCGCATGTATCTGCGTCAGGAAATCGATGAGATCTCCGAAGTCGGATCGTAGCCAGGTCG
>JAZSPX010000101.1:0-7945 GCA_045537675.1 Candidatus Faeciplasma sp.
TCTCGCTGTGCTTCGTCTTTCGAGCGTGCAATGCCCAACGCCGATGATTTCATTCTTGCCGCAACTGTTTTTATGTAGTCTTTGGCTGTGGGGTCACATAAATCAAGCTTGCCGATGATAGCTTCAACTTCGTTAAGCTCATTCACCTTGCCTGTATATATCACGTTCATAACGGTATAAATAAACTTGCGGTCGCGGCAGGCTTTTTCGGCTTTAATATCAAAGCCGTTTTTGCAAAGTGCCTCTCTTAATTCCGCCGCCTTTGTCTGCGGCTGCAAAACAAGGTTTACTCCCCTTTTAAGCCACTTGGCTCGCAGAATAATGTCTTCAATCAGTTCGCCGCCCATGCCTGCAATTATAACGTCGGTCACGCCTTCATCGGGCACGTTGTCAAGACCGTCCGAGAGTATCAGCGTAACCTTGTCGCCCAAGCCAAGCTTATTAACGGTGGCAGCCGCCGCCTCTAACGGTCCTTTTGCAATATCGCAGGCAAAAACATGCTCGCTTATTCCCTCTTTAACAAGGTAAGAAGCCAGATATGCGTGGTCGGTGCCGACATCGCAGGCAACGCCGCCCTTTGTTACAAACTGTGAGCAGGTTAAAAGGCGGTTGTTTAAAACAAGTTTTTGTGTAATAGGGTTTATCATAAGGTTAAGTCCTTTTAAAAAATAAGGCAGCCGATGACCGACTGCCCTTTTTAAGCGTTTAGTTCAGGCCAAAGTATTCGTTGAGCTTTGCAACAAGCTTGTCAGCGTCAGCTCCGTGAACCTCGCACGCCTCTGCAATTGTTTCTCCTCTTGCCGAGGGGCAACCCAAGCAATGCATGCCCATTTCCAAAAAGTAAGGCGCACAGCCGGTGTCAATATCCAAAACGTCGCCAATGATGGTATCTTTAGTGATCTTGGTCATTTTCGTTCTCCCTTTATAATAATATAGTTGTATGATTGTATTATACCCCAAAAGTTTATTTAAATCAATACCCCATTAAATGAGAAAAGCGCAACCGAAAACGATTGCGCCTTGTGAATGATTATTCCTCTCTCATCTTAGCGAAGCATTCGCTGCAGTAAACCGGACGGTCATCGTGGGGCTTGAAGGGTACTCTTGCCTCGCCTCCGCAGGAAGCACAAGTAGCAGTGAAGAACTGCTTGCCCTCTTCCTTCTTTTTCTTTCTGCAGTCTTTGCACATCTTAGGCTCGTTTTCAAAGCCCTTTTCTGCATAGAATTCCTGCTCGCCTGCTGTAAAAACGAATTCACTTCCGCAATTACGGCATACTAATGTTTTGTCTTCGTACATAAATTTCCCTCGCTTAAAGTATTTTTGCCAAGCAGGTGTGACCTATAGATTTGAATAACTGATTTACACAACGCTACAAGAAAAAGCTACATGGCATATATAAAAGCCCAGCTAAGGCCTTTACCCTGATTTTTTGCGCATTTTTGTGCGCACGCGCCTAAGCGCATTGTCAACCGATTTTTGTGAGGTGTTAAGCACCTTGGCGATTTTTTGGTAAGATTCGCCGTGAATGTAGAGCAAGAAAACGTCACGCTCGAGCGATGAAAGATATTGCAGGCCGTCAATCAGCTCGCTTATGGATTCACGCTCGATAAGAATGCTTTCGGGTGAATTGCCGCCCGAAACGACGCTGTCGTCAAGGTTTTCTTCCCTTTTTAAAATTCTGTCCGACTTCTTTATTGCGTTTATCATTCGGTTGCTTATGCAAACGCTGGCATAAGTCGCAAAGCTCGCCTTCTTTTCTTTGTCATATGTCTTGACCGAGTTCATCAGTCCCAAAAGCCCTTCCGAAAAAAGGTCGTCCTGATCGCTGGGGTTTAAGGCATATACGCGAGCCAAACGTCTTACCGTCGGTAAAAAGCGGCTTATCAGCTCGGAATAAGCCCTTTCATCTGAAAGTGCGATGGAAATAAGCTCTTCATCAATCATTGATTCAAAGCGTGAGTCCTGCACAAACACCACCTCACCTTCAAGTCTCAACCAAAAGCATAACATCACTTGGAAATTTTGTCAAGTCTGTTTGGCATTTTTTAAAAACTTTCGTCACATTAAACAAAAACATGTCGAGTTTTTCAAACAAAACAGCACAGACACTTAGCGTGCCTGTGCTATATGTAGCTAAATCAAATTACTTTCTCAAGAATTTCCAAACGTCATCATAGAAAGTGTCGCCGCCCTTAGCGGTTTCTTCTTCCTTAGCTTCCTCTTCTTCCTTAACTGCTTCTTCAGTCTTGAATTCGTCGAAATCAGCAGCAATTACGATGATGTCGATAGCATCGTTAATGTCGGGGTTGAAGTCGGTACCGAAGATAAGCTGAACATCAGGTGCAGCAGCATTGGTGATGGTATCGGTAAGCTGAGCGATGTCGCCGGCTACGATGTCTTCACTCATTACGATGTTAAGAAGAAGTCTCTTAGCGCCCTTGATAGAGGTTTCGAGCAACGGGCTGGAGATAACCTGCTGAACAGCATCTGTAACCTTGTCCTTACCCTCGCCGTGGCCGATAGCCATGTGAGCGTAGCCTGCATCCTTCATAATGGTCTGAACGTCTGCAAAGTCAACGTTGATCTGACCGTGACGGAGAATAAGCTCGGTAACGCTGAGTACTGCGGTTTTAAGAATATCGTCTGCCAAAGCAAAGGACTGACGCATTGTAAGGTTTTCTCTGCCTGTCAAAAGCTTTTCGTTAGGGATAACTACCAAAGAGTCAACGTTCTTCAAAAGCAGGTCGATACCCTTTTCTGCCTGTGCAAGCTTTCTTGCGCCTTCAAATTTAAAAGGCTTGGTAACAACAGCAACAGTCAAAATGCCCATATCACGAGCGATTTCTGCAACTACGGGAGCAGCGCCTGTGCCTGTTCCTCCGCCCATGCCGGCGGTGATAAAGATCATGTCTGCGCCCTTAAGTGCGTCTGCAATTTCATCTCTCGATTCCTGAGCAGCGCCTTCGCCAACCTCAGGCTTTCCGCCTGCGCCAAGACCGTGGGTAAGCTTTGCACCGATCTGAATTTTGATGGTTGCCTTGGAGTTCTTGAGAGCCTGAGCATCTGTATTCACAGCGATATACTCAACGTTCTGAATACCCTCCGAAACAATACAGTTAAGTGCGTTTCCGCCGCCGCCACCGACGCCGACTACTTTAATCTTAGCAAGATCCATGCCTTCGTTTTCCATAATAAAGCCCATTCTCTACATCCTCCAATATCCAATATATAATCATCGATAGACTATTGTAAACCTAAATATAGTATTATACTACCATAAAACAAATAATTTAGCAATAGGTTTTGACAAAGTTTTATAGATAATTTTTGGGTATTTTTCAGTTTTTATATCAGTTTGTGTTATCGGGCTGCTCGGGTATGTCGTTTGCTTGATTCTGAGCCTGCATATCGCTCTCGATTCTCTCTAAATCTGCCGAGCTGATGAACGATGCGCCTGCCTGCGCGCTGTGGTAGATAAGCTTGCCTGTATCGGTTTCTTTAAGGTTTTCTTCAATGATGGTTTTAATATATCTGAACTTATATTCATAGTCGAGCGAGCTTCCGAATTCGATGTCGATTCTTCCGTCATAGCCCATTTTAATGTTCGTTCTGTCGGTAATGTCGATATATGAAATTTTGCCGGGGCAAAGCTCGTCGATGACGTTCAGGAAGTCTAACAGAATAAGCTCTTTATTGTCGTCCTTCGAGTCGAATTCATTGCCCAACGCAACACCTGTAAGCTCCATGCCTGTAACCAAAATCAGCTCCTCGCGCTTTGCAAGCTGTTCGGTTTCCAAATATCTTCCCCCTCGGCTGATGACGCAATATCTGCCGTTGTCATATTCACAGCAGGCGTAAGCCACAGCCTCGGTCACGTTTACGATAAGTCTGTCGGGCAGCTTGCGCTGAAGCTGAACGTCCTCGACATAGATAAGGGTCTTTTTAATTTTCTCCTCTGTCTTATCAAGGTCGAGGTTATACATATTCTTGCCGATTTTAAGGTTGCCTGCCTCTAAAATCTGCTCTTGGGTATATCTTTGCAAAGTACCGTTAACGGTGTATTCGTTGATGTTGAACAAAACCGTTCTTGAAAGAATGAACAAAACAAGAACACAGACAATGAACATTAAAAGATAATAAAGCGAGAGATTTCTGCGGCGGCGGTGTTTTGTGCCGGGGCGTGTTGCTGCAGGCTTTTTAACATTTGTTTTTACAACGTCCTTCATGTTGTCCTTCCTTTCTACATTCTTTTTATTGAAGCTCCGCAAGCCGAAAGCTCGCGTTCGATATGTTCATATCCTCGGTCGATATATGCAATGTTTGAAATTGTCGTTGTCCCCTCGGCGGCAAGGCCGCCCAAAACCAAAGCCGCACCTGCCCTAAGGTCGTGCGCCACGACAGATGCGCCTGAAAGGGACTTAACCCCCTCGATGACGGCAACCTTACCTTCGGCCTTAATGTCGGCGCCAAGGCGGATAAGCTCGCCTGCCGCGCGGAAACGGTTTTCAAAAATATTCTCCACGATCATGCTTGTGCCCCTTGCCTTGCAAAGGGTTGCCATAACGATCGGTTGGCAGTCGGTGGGAAAACCCGGATAAAACGTGGTTCTTACTGTTTTTACAGCTTTAAGAGGCTTTTTTGCGGTGATGAAAATCCTGTCCGAGTAAGGGTAAACTCCGCATCCCATCTGTTCAAAAATAGCCATCGTCGAGTACATATCAGACGGGGTAACTCGGTTTATCATCAGCTCGCCGCCTGTTATCGCCGCCGCGCCCATGTAAGTGGCGGCTACAATTCTGTCGGGCATAACGGTATGCTCGGGCGGGTTTAAAACATCGGCGCCCTTTATGCACACGGTTGTCGAGCCTGCGCCCGTTACCTCTGCCCCGCAAGAGGTTAAAAAGCTTGCAAGGTCACAGATTTCGGGTTCTTTTGCGGCGTTTCTTATCACGGTCGTTCCGCTACCCGTTGCCGCCAAAAGCATTATGTTTTCGGTGGCACCTACCGACGGAAGCGGCAGGGTTATATCTGCCGATTGCGGTCTTGATGTCAGCGAGCAATCAAGCACGCCGTGATCCTCGATTATCTTTACACCGAGCTTTTTAAGTGCGTGCAAATGAATGTCGATGGGTCTGGGGCCAAGTTCGCACCCACCCGGGAACGACAGACGGCAACGGTGAGTGCGTGACAGAATTGCGCCCAAAAAAACGATGGACGAGCGCATTTCACGCATTAATGTCTCGCTGATTTCGCAGTCTGTTACGTTTTTGGCATCGACAGCTACGGTTTTGCCCTCTCGCTTGCATTTACAGCCGAGCGACGACAATATTCTTAAAGCAGAATAAACGTCGGACAATGCGGGGCAGTTATGTATTACACTTGTGCCGCTGCACATAACAGTGGCGGCCAGAATTGGAAGTGAGCTGTTTTTAGCGCCGCTTACCGAGATTTCCCCTTGCAAGCTGCGTCCGCCCTCGATGTAAAGCTTGGATTCGAGCATTTTCAGCACCTCTTAAATTAAAATTATGCTATACAGCATAATATGAAAAGGTGCAAAAGGCTGTTACAACCCTTGGCTTAAATAAGCGAGGAAATAACCTCGTAAATTCTTTCGGGGGTGTCTTTAATATAGAGATTCTTTGCGTTTTCGGAAAGCTCATTAAGCTTATCGGGGTTAGCAATAAGTTCGGCAACGGTGTTGATTAAAATTTCGCCTGTCAAGTCCTTTTGTTCGAACATGATTGCCGCACCGGCGTCGCACAGAACCTTGCCGTTGTGATACTGGTGGTTTTCGGCAACGATCGGTGAGGGCACCAAAACAGAGCCGCAACCGACAGCCTCTATCTCTGTCAGAGCGCCTGCGCCGCAACGGCTGATGATAAGGTCTGCCGCTGCCATGCAAACGGGCATGTTGTCGATATATTCTTTTACAATGTAATTGGGGTGTTCGTCAAGCTTGACGCTCTTGCTTAAAAGGTCGGGCACAAAGGTTGCTCTGCCGTTTCTGCCATAGGAATGAATGTGGTTTACTTTAACACCCTTTGCTTCATACCACGCAATGAGGTCGGCAACGGTTTCGTTTATCTTACCTGCACCCAAGCTTCCGCCTGTTGAAAGAATGCATATGCTGTCGTCGAGGCCAAGCTGTGCTCTTGCCTCGGCCTTAGAGAGCTTTTTGGTTGAGAAGCCCGAGCGAACAGGCAAGCCTGTAACAATGCACTTTTCTTTAGCGTCGATGTAGTCCTTAGCCTTTTCAACGGTGAGCATGACCTTATCAACGCTTTTTGCCAGAAGCTTTGTTGTTACGCCGGGAAAAGCGTTCTGCTCGTGAATGGCGGTTTTTACGCCCATTTTTGCAGCCTGCCTTACAATGGGGCCGCTGACGTATCCGCCCGTGCCGATAACAAGGTTGGGCTTGAAGTCGTTGATTATCTTCTTTGCACGCTTGCCCGAAGCGGCAAGGTATTTAAGGGCGGTAAGATTTCTTTTCAAATTCTCGAATGAGATTTTGCGCTGAAAGCCTGCAACATCCATGGGTGCAAAATTAAGACCAGCCTTTGCGACTAAATCCTTTTCTATTCCGTTTGGTGTGCCGACATATAAAAATTCAGCGTCGGGGTGGCGGTCTTTAATTATTTCCATGATGGCAAGTGCCGGATTAACGTGGCCTGCGGTCCCTCCGCCTGCAAGAATTACTTTAAGCATTCAAGTCATTCTCCTTAATGTAAATGATGTGTTGATTATAACATCTGCGCATGAAGCTGCGCAATTAAAATGCGATTAAAACTTGGTAACAATGCGGTAACAAACTGCCGCGAGTAAGGCGCGCAGCCTGTCGGGGCTGCGCCCCGACGCATGCGTGGCTTCGCCACGCATGAAGCCCGCCCCTGCGGGGCGGGCGGGGCTGCGCCCTCGGCAAGCGGCAAAATTATAAGCTTTTATGCTTTTGCAAAACGCGCTAAATATCGCATTGTCGTGACACGCCCAAGATTACGCCCATTTCGGCAAGCTGAATTACCAGTGCCGTACCGCCCGAGCTGAAGAAGGGCAGCGAGATACCCGTGTTGGGGAAGGCGTTGCAGGCAACACCGATGTTCAAAATCGCCTGTAAACCGATCTGGAAGGTTATGCCCATGACTATGAGCATACCGAATTTATCGGGTGCCTTGCGTGCAATATAGAAACCGCGGTAGATAAATATTACGAACAGGAATATAACAACCAAGCCGCCGATATATCCAAGTTCTTCAACAATAATCGGGAAGATGAAGTCGTTCTGAGATTCGGGCAGCCAGAGGTATTTCTGTCTCGATTCGCCGAAGCCCAAGCCCAGCCAACCGCCCGAGCCGATTGCGATAAGCGACTGGGTAATCTGCCAAAGTGCGCCCTGTGTGTCGCCGCTTTCAAGGTCCTCGCTCGAGGCAAAACGGTCGGTAATGTAAGAAAGTCCGCCGCCGCTGAACGCAGAATATAGCAGAACAAACACAAGTGCCGCCGCAATAACCAAACCTGCAAGCTGGAAAAGCTGTTTCCACGGCATGCCGCCGACAAAAATTACAACTGCGCCCAAAGCGCACATAATCAAAAGGCCCGAGATGTGGCGCTGCAAAACCATGTTTGCGCACACAACGCCCATTACAATGCAAAGCGGAATTACACCCTTTGAAAACGAGCCCAAGTTGTGGTCGTTTTTGCAAATTAAGTGTGACAGATAAATAATCAGCGCAACCTTCATAATTTCAGAGGGCTGTAAAGAGAACGAGCCAATTATAATCCACCGTCGTGCGCCTGCAACCGCCTCGCCAAAGAAGGACGTATAGGTCAGAATTGCAAGTGCCACCAAAAATGCAAAGGTAACGACTTTAGAGTTCATTAAAATGTGGTAATCGAAGAAGGAAATAAAAATCATTGCCAAAATGCCGATTACCGCCGCCATTCCCTGGG
>JAZSPX010000009.1:0-2097 GCA_045537675.1 Candidatus Faeciplasma sp.
TACACTTGCCACCTACATTGCAAGGTATGAACCCAGAATGGGTTCGGAATTTGCCGAATTCCCCTCGGGCAGATATACTGACAACGCAAGAACCGACGTTATGTATTATGCTATATCTTCGGACGGCGTAAACTACACATCGCTCAACAACGACAAGGCTGTGCTTTCGCCCGAAACCTCGACGCCCACGTTCGGCGTGCCTTTTGCCTATCAGCTTGGTTCGCCCAACATCTTCAGAAAGGCTGACGGCAGCTATGGCGTTATTGCAAGCAACAACAATAACACGCCAAACGTCATTCTGTTCGATTCTTCCGACCTTCTTTTCTTTAACAACCAGCGAGAAATTAAGCTTAATAACGAAAAAATTTCCGTAATTAACCCAACTGTCAAATACGACAACCTTGCAAAACGCTATGAAATTTATTGGGAGGGAGATAACGGCAAGTCCTACGTTTCCTATACCTCTGACCTTAAAAACATCATTGAAACCAAGGAAGCTGAATATAAAAAGGCTGAATTTGGCGGCACCTTGCCCGTTTATGCAAAGACCGAAGAGGCAAGCGAGTTTATCCTTTCTCAAGCTGAATATGACAGGATTATGAGAAAATACAGCCCGATTCAAAGCATTGGTATTCAGCAACTTGCAGATATAACCGTTAACGAGGGTGACGAGCTTGCCCTGCCCGAATACGTAACCGTTGAATATTCCGACGGCTCGACCAAAAACATGGGTGTTACATGGAATATTGATTCGCTTAAGCTTGCAAAGGGCGAACATGAAATTACAGGCACAGTACAGAATCCCACCTATTCAAGCCCGTTTGCAAAATTCCGTGCCGACCCCCAGATTCAGTATGTCGAAAAGGACGGTAAGTATTACTTTACCTCCTCTTACATGCAGGGCGACACGCAAAACGCTTACAGATACGTTATTTTAAGAAGTGCCGACACCATCAGCGGCCTTTCAGATGCCGAGGGCGGTGCTGAAAACGAGGTCATCATCTGGAGCGAATATCGCGAAGGCGACGCGAAGCCTTGGTATTGGGCGCCCGAGATGCACTATTTCGGCGGAAAGTATAACATTCTGTTCCTTTCTACCTATGGTGAACATGGCTGGAGAATGACTATCATTTCCTGCGACGGCGATAAGGACCCGATGAACCCCGACAACTGGTCGCTTACAGGCACGGTCAACCCCGACGGTAACGGCAAATATCCCGGCGCATTCGATACGACCTTCTTTAAATATAACGGCCAGTGCTATTATGTTTCGCCGTCGTCAAGCTCGATCTGGATTGCAAAGTTCGATGAAAACGACCCGCTTAACATGACTTCTAACCTTGTGCGCCTTAGCGCCTGCACCTATCCGTGGGAATACAACGTAGGTCAGCCGGGTGCGGCCTGCGACCACCAGTATGTCGAAGAAGGTTCTTACGTCATGATTCACGACGACAGAATTTTCATAACCTATGCCGCCGCAACGGTTGACACCCACTATGCCATCGGCTTGTTATACGCCGATTTGGACAGCGACCTGACAAACCCAGATAACTGGCATAAATATCCTCAGCCGCTGTTAACGACCTCTGACCTGACAACCGTTATAACTGAGCCCGAGATTGCCTTAGACGGCTCCCTCATTTCCGAGGGTGAGTATGAAGGCCCCTTCGGCCCCGGCCATAACTCTATCACATATGATGAGTACGGCAACGCAGTTGTTGTCTACCACGCACGCGTGTGGGGCGAGAACTATGTCGGCGCAGGTGCAAAATATGGCCTTGGCGACCCCGGCAGACACGCTTTTGTCGGCAACATTCACTGGAGCTATGACGGCTTCCCTGTACTTAACATGTCAGCCGAACAGCAGCTTGCACAAAGCCTTAAAACAGTAACCGTTAAGGTAACTGTTAAGTAAACCATCATAAAACAAGTCCCATTCGGTGTTAAACCAAATGGGACTTTTCATATATCAACTTATCTCAACCTCACCTTGATTACAACAGGCATATCGGTCCTGATGCCGCTTGTTTCAACGTGCAGGCCTTCGCCGTCGCGGTGAAGTCGGAGGCCAAGCGGTCTTAGGAAGACAACTCTGCC
>JAZSPX010000029.1:0-7039 GCA_045537675.1 Candidatus Faeciplasma sp.
TGCGACATAATGCTTGTTGCCGCAATGAATCCCTGCCCCTGCGGATATTACGGCCACCCCACCAAAAAGTGCATCTGCTCGCAAAAGCAGGTAGCACAGTATCTTTCAAAAATCTCAGGCCCGCTTCTTGACAGATTTGACCTGCACATCGAAGTTGCACCTGTTGAATACGACTCGATATCTTCTGTTAAAAAAGAGGAGCCGAGCGCCATGGTGCGTGAACGTGTTCAGCGTGCCCGTGAAATTCAGCTAAAGCGCTTTAAGGGCACAGGCATAACCTGCAACGCCCGCATAACTTCCGACATTCTGCACGATGTTTGCCCCGTTACCGACGAAGCCAACCGCCAGCTTAAAGACGTGTTCGAGCGTCTTGGCTTAAGCGCCCGAGCTTACGACAAGATTTTAAAGGTCGCACGCACCGTTGCCGATATGGAAGGCGCAGAGGTTATCGACCGCAAGCACATAGCACAAGCTGTCAGATATCGAAGCCTTGACCGAAAATATTGGGCAAACGGTTGACGCAAGCCCGCTTTTGGGTTACAATCAAACTTAATTACTTTATTATAAGGAGATAGCACCATGAAAAGAATTTTAAGCGCACTTATTGTATTTATAATGGTTCTTTCGCTTACTGCTTGTAACGTAAGCGACCACACCATCGACATTACTGCTGCCGAATACCTTGAGGAAGCAAAGACCAAAATGACCGAGCACTGCCCCACCGAATATACCGAGGACAGACTTGAAGTGTTATACGGCACCCTCACCAAGGTTAAATACTATTCCGATACCTGCGGCCGTGAACGCAAGGTAAACATCCTGCTCCCTTCGGGATATACCGAGGAAAAGAAATACCCCGTTCTTTACGTTTTGCACGGCTACTGGGGCAACGAGGATTCGATGTGCAGCCCCACCGACGAAACCTTGACCACTGTTGAAATCGTCGGCAACCTTATTGCCGAGGGTGAGGCAGAAGAAATGATCGTTGTCTTCCCCTATATCTTCTGCAGCAAAGAACTTGAACATTGCACAGGCATGGATGCCACCAACAACGCAGCTTATGACAACTTCATCAACGAGCTTTACGACGACCTTATGCCCTTTATCGAAGATACTTACTCGGTTGCAAAGGGAAGAGAAAACACCGCAATAACCGGCTTCTCGATGGGTGGCAGAGAATCGCTTTACATCGGCTTCTCTAACCCCGAAAAGTTCGGCTACATCGGAGCGATCTGCCCTGCGCCCGGCGTGACAGAGCTTATCCCCGAAGAAGAGCTTGTTTTCGAATCTGAAGAGGTTACACCTTACGTTTTGCTCATAACAGCAGGTTCTAACGATACCGTTGTTTACAATGTGCCCGAAACCTATCACAATGCCCTTACCAAAAACGGTGTTGACCACATCTGGACCTATGTAAACGGCGGCTACCACGGCGGCAACTGCATTCGCTCAAATATGTATAACTTCTGCCGCACAATCTTTAAACACCGCACCGAGAAGTAATTAACCGGCTCGCCACGGCTCATCACAACGCCGAATTTCAAGCCTCGCTGTCGCTCGGCTTAAAACGGCGCGCGACCTCGCCACGGCTCGCCTCTTTATAAAAAATACCGACCGTCCTCTAACTTCAAAAGAGGGCGGTCGTTTTTGTTCATCTTTGTTCTATTGTTCACTGCAAACAGTAACTGCTTGTTTGTTTTTAAAAGGCACCAAATGTGTTTTGTTAAGCAAAAGCATAATTGCAGGCACCAGCAAAAGCTGCAAAACAATCCCGGGTATAGCGTTTGTAAAAGCGCCTGCCAAAAACGCTGCAAAGGTAAACCCCTCGCCCGAGACGCCCAGAATAACTGCACTTGCAATGCCCCAGACAATTCTTCCTGCAAGCATCGCAACAATCATGCAGCGATATAAAGACTTAATGCACTGCCACTTTGCGTGCGCAAAAAGCCAGCCGATTACAAAGCCATATGTTGCAAGCTCAAACGCCATTGTTATCGCCGAGGGGAACATGGGCGGCATGCCCAAAATAAGTGAGCGCATAATCGGCGCAATCGCACCCACCGCCAGGCCATATTTCCAGCCGCAGATAAGTCCGCAAAGCAAAACGGGAATATGCATCGGCAAAAGCATGCTGCCAATCTGGGGTATCTGCCCCGTCAGAAAAGGCAAAACCATGCACAGTGCCAAAAACATTGCCGCAAGTGTAAGATTCTTAATGCTGTTTTTCATCTGAATACCTATTCTGTCAATTAAACGGTAACAACCGTTTTATTTGACTTACATGTTTTCAACATACTCAATTGCCAAAACATCAAGGTGCTTTGTCAGCAACGCTCTTGTAATTAAAGAGAGCGAAAGCCAGCTCTGCTTTTTCACTTCGTCCTGCTCACCCAGAATGTGGTTGTCGTGATAGAAGCGAGAGAAAGCAGTCGCAATGTTATATGCATTGTCGCAAATGGTCGAGGGTGTCATTTCGTCGAAAGCACGCTGGAACACCTCACCCGAGAGAGCAAGTGTGAGTGCAAGCTCACGCTCAACGTCGGTGTAAATGCCGCTTACCGTGCGCTTTTCGTCATAAGAAATTTCGGCCTTTTTAAGAATTGAATTAATTCGTGTAACGGTATAAAGCAAATATGTGCCTGTCTTTCCGTCGAACGAAAGGAACTTATCAAGGTCAAAAACATAGTCCTTGGTGGGGTGGTTCGAAAGGTCACCAAACTTGATTGCCGCAACGCCGATCTTCTGTGCAATTTCAGCCTTGTCACCGCTGATATATTCCGAATCCTTAAGCTTTTCCAAAGCACCCTCTGTCGCAATGTTGATAAGATCGCTTAAGCGCATAACACCACCGTCACGGGTCTTAAAGGGCTTGCCGTCGGCACCATTCATGGTGCCAAAGCCAAGGTGCTTCATTTCGGTTTCTTCGGGTACGATTCCCGCAAGCTTTGAACAGCGGAACACCTGAGTGAAGTGAAGCGCCTGACGCTTATCGGTCAAATACCAAAGTCTTTCGGGGCTGTAATCACGCTCACGCTGAATGATGGTTGCAAGGTCAGTCGTGGCATAAATGTTCGAGCCGTCAGCCTTTTTAATAATTACGGGAGGGATTGTAACCTTGTCTGACTCTTCGGCAACGTCAACAACCATTGCACCGTCCGATTCATATAAAAGGCCCTTGTTATTGAGGATTTCAACAAGCTCGTCAATATAGTCGTCAGCGTCGCTCTCGCCATACCAAAGGTCAAAATCAACGCTTAATTTGTCATAGCTCTTCTTAGCGTCAGCAACCGATACCTTAACAATTTCTTTCCAAAGTGCATAGTAACCGGGGTGCTTCTTCTGAAGCTTCGCAGTAATCTCGTGAGCCTTAGCTTTAAATTCCTCGTCCTCTTTGCTCTTGCCGCTGGCAAAGGGGTAAATTTCGTTAAGCTCAACCACGTCAAGCTCGGGCAAAGAGTCGGTTTTAGGGTTGAAATCCTCTTTAAAGCAGGCCCATTCGGGGTGGCGCACCATATATTCCGCAATTACAAGACCCATAGGTGTGCCCCAGTCGCCAAGGTGAACGTCGCCAATAACCTTTCTGCCGGTTGCACGGGCAATGCGCTTAATAGCCTCACCGATGATTGCCGAGCGCAGATGACCGATGTGCAAAGGCTTCGCAACGTTAGGTCCGCCATAGTCAAGAACTATTGTCTCTTCCTTTTCAGCCTGAGGGATACCCAAGTTTTCATCCAAAGCGATTTCGTTAATAAAGCTTGCCAAAAATTCATCAGTTAAGGTCAGGTTCAAAAAGCCGGGGTTTGCAACCTCAACGCGCGAGAAAATGTCGCTTGTTTCAAGTTTTGCCTTAACGTCGTTTGCAATCATAAACGGAGCTTTTTTGTAAAGCTTCGCGCCTGCAAACGCACCGTTGCACTGAAACTGGCAAAGGTCCATTCTGTCCGAAACGGTAACAACGCCAAGCTTGGGGTCATAGCCGCATTCTTCAAACGCACGTGCTACCACTTCCGAAAGAAGCAAAGTAATCTTTTTCATGTTATATCCTACTTTCATTTATAAATAGTGCTGTTAATCACATATAATACCACATTGTTTTGCAATTTGCAACCCATTTGCCAAAATGTGCTCGCCCTTCGGGCGAGGGATGCGGCACTCGTTGCCCCTTTCGGGCAACCACGCCGCCCCCTCTCCCTCACCGCTGTTCTTTGTGAACGGCGGTTTTATTTTTTGCCAGAAATTCCATTAACTGTATTTAACTGTCCAAAAAAACGTACTCCGCGAGGGGTCTGCAAACTTTTTTCTTCCGACTTGTACGTTTGCGTACAAGTCAGGGGCGTTTTGGGCGTATAGGTGAAAGGGGTTGAACGAATGAAAAAAACAACCACGGGCAAAAAACCAAACCTGCCCAAACAAAAACTCGAAGAATTCTGCATCTACTACAAAACCCTCTGCGACCCGACCGAAGCCGCCAGAAAAATCGGCATAACCGAAAACCCACAGCTTTTTGGCTTAAAGCTTCTTTATTCAAAGAGGGTGCAACGGCAGCTTGCCAAGCTTAACCGCCCCGTAAGCGCCTACGACTCGGTGCGTTCGGGGCTTGAACGCCTTGCCTTTGGCAACATCTGCGACGCAGTTAAGCTTATCCGTGACGAGGGTGATGTAAACATCGCTTCACTCGATCTGTTTAACGTGTCCGAGATCAAAAAGGTCAAGGGCGGGGGAGTGGAGATAAAATTCTTCGACAGACTTGAAGCGCTTGAAAAGCTTTTGCAGATTGAAGAAAACTTCGGCAGATCCGCCACTGCCGAAAGCTTCTTTTCAGCACTTGGCGCAAGCGCAAAAGCTGAACGTTTCGAGCAGGCAGGCGATGAGCCATGAGTTTGTTCAAGACCTTTTCAAAAAAACAGCTTAAGGTTTTAAGCTGGTGGCAAATACCCGAATATTCAAGCTTTGACGCTATTATCTGTGACGGAGCGGTAAGAAGCGGCAAAACAAGCTGCATGAGCATTTCGTTTGCGGCTTGGGCAATGCAGAATTTTTCGGGCACCGACTTTGCCATCTGCGGCAAAACCATCACCTCGGTCAAACGAAACCTTGTTAACGGCCTTATAAAAGACCTCAAAGAGCTTGGCTTTAGTGTCAGCGAAAAAACTTCCCGCAATTATTTTGATGTTTCCTTTCGCAAAATCACTAACCGCTTTTACGTTTTCGGAGGCAAAGACGAATCGAGCGCATCCCTTATTCAGGGCATGACCCTTGGCGGCGTGCTTTTAGACGAAGTTGTCTTAATGCCCCGCTCCTTTGTCGAGCAGGCGATAGCCCGCTGCTCTCGTGAGGGGTCTAAGCTCTGGTTCAACTGCAACCCCGAAAACCCCTCGCACTGGTTTTATACCGAGTGGATTAAAAAAGCAAGCCTTAAAAACGCACTCTACGTTCACTTTGAAATGAGCGACAATCCCTCACTCTCTAAAAGGGTTTTAAAGAGGTATGAATCTCTTTACAGCGGTGCGTTTTACGAGCGCTATGTTTTGGGCAAGTGGACGGCAGTCAGCGGTGTTGTATACCCCATGTTCTCGCCCGATGTTCATGTGGTGTCACCCCCGCCCGAATGCGTGCGCTTTGCTGTAAGCTGCGACTACGGTACCGTTAACCCTGCCTCGTTTGGCTTGTGGGGCGAGGCAGAGGGCAAGTGGTACCGAATACGAGAATATTACTATTCTTCCAAAGTAGAGGGTTCAATGCGTACCGATGAAGAACACTATTCGGCGCTTGAAAAGCTTTGCGAAGGAAGAAAAATCGAAGCCGTTGTCTGCGATCCGTCGGCAGCAAGCTTCATCGAATGTATCCGCAGGCATGGTAAATTTAAGGTTTTGCCTGCAAAAAACGACGTCATCAGCGGAATTCGTCGGGTAAGCGATGCTTTAAGAAGTAAAAAAATTATGTTCACGCCCGAATGTAAGGATTCTTTGCGAGAGTTTACGCTTTACCGTTGGGACGAAAGAAACGGCAATGACAGCGTTATTAAAGAAAACGACCATGCAATGGACGACATTCGCTATTTCGTCAGCGAGTTTATCGACAGGGGCGAGGACGATTGCTTCTTCGCCTCGGTAAGCCGCTGAAAATGATGAAAGGATGTGAAAAATTGGCCTTATTCAGCAAGAAAAACAAAGAAAGCGCCCCGCAAAACAGCACGGTAATGCCTGCCCGTGTGGGCGACAAAGAGCTTTTTAAGCTTTCGGGTATTCCCCAGTCCTGCGAGCGCGAGTTATATTCAAAGCTTCGTGAACAGGTGCCGATAATTGATGCATGCATCGGCAAAATAATCCGTCTTGCAGGCGGCTTTAAGGTTGTGGCAGAGGACGAAAGCTTCCAGCCATTGCTCGATGAATTCTCCAAAACCGTCAAGGTTGGTGCGTCGGGTCAGTCGCTTCAGACCTTTGCCGACAGCTACCTCGATTCAATTTTAACCTATGGCTGTGCCTTGGGCGAAATTGTTTATGACACCGATAAGCGAGGCATCTGCGGCGTATATCTCGCACCCGTCAAAACCCTCGAGGTTAAAGAGGGCAAAAAGCCTTTCACCCGCGATTATTTCGTTGGCAGAGGGGCAGGTGCCGCCAGAATCAAGCACACCGAAAACTTGGTGTTCACCGCCTTAAACCCCTCACCCGATAACCCCTGCGGTATCTCTGTGTTAAGGGGCTTGCCGGGCTTAAGCTCAATTCTTTTAAGAATTTACGAATCAATAGGTCAGAACTTCGACCGTGTGGGCAACGTGAGGTATGCAGTTACCTATAAACCCTCGGGCGACGGCGCCGACAAGGCGTTTGCCCGTGAACGTGCAATGCAGATCGCAAAGGAATGGAGCGCCGGCATGAGTGCCGCTAAAAACGGAGAGATCAAAGACTTTGTTGCGGTGGGCGACGTGGGAATTAAGGTTATCGGTGCCGATAACCAGATTATTGATACCGAGATACCCGTTAAGCAGATCCTCGAGCAGCTTGTTGCAAAGCTTGGCATTCCGCCCTTCCTGTTG
>JAZSPX010000014.1:0-4753 GCA_045537675.1 Candidatus Faeciplasma sp.
GAGAGATTAATAACGATTGCAGAGGGATCGACAGCGCTACCGACGTTTTATCTTTCCCCCTTAGCGAGGATGGATATGAATTTGATATTAACCCGGTTACTGATTGCCAGATGCTTGGCGATATAGTGATTTCTGCCGAACGAGCAAAAGAGCAGGCACACGAATTCGGCCAGCCGTTTGAAAGGGAAGTGGCATTTTTGACCGTTCACTCCATGCTTCATTTAATGGGCTATGACCACGTCAATAACGAGGAAGAGGAAATGATTATGCGCTCCCGCCAAAGAGTTATTATGGCAGATTTGGAAGCAAGATGCGACAGCATCGGATTGTTTTTAGGAAAACGTGAGGAAGTTTATGAGTAAGAATGCTTTTATTACAATAGTCGGCAGACCTAATGCAGGCAAGTCGTCTCTTTTAAATGCTTTAATCGGTGAAAAGGTTGCAGCTGTAAGCTCTAAACCTCAGACGACCAGAACAAAGATTACCGGTGTTTTGACAGAAGGCGACACACAGTATGTGTTTATTGATACTCCCGGTATGCATAAGTCGAGGGACAAGCTTAGCGACCACATGATTAAGGCAATTAACAACTCGGTTTCATCAATCGATTGTGCCTTGCTTGTTGTTGACGCAACAAAAAAACCGAATGAGGCTGAAAAATCGCTTTTAAGCACTACGCTTTCTGCAAAAACACCTGCAATTCTAATCGTCAATAAAATTGACCTTGTCACAAATAAAGAGGATTTGATTCCTGTCATTTCAGAATATTCAAGCTTACATGATTTTAAGTCGGTAATTCCCATCAGCGCACTTGAAAAAGACGGAATTGACATTATTATGGATACGATCGCAGAATATGCAGTTGAAGGACCACATTATTTCCCTGATGACAAGTTTACCGACCAGCCCGAGCGTGTAATTGTATCGGAAATAATAAGAGAAAAGCTTTTGGAACTGCTTTCTGACGAAGTGCCACACGGCATTGCCGTTGATATTGAAACCATGAGTGAGCATGACAATAAATACGGCGAAGGTGTTTTAGATATCGGCGCAGTAATTTATTGCGAGCGTGAATCGCACAAAGGAATTGTTATTGGCAAGGGCGGCTCGATGCTTAAAAAAGCAGGTCAGCTTGCAAGACACGACCTTGAAGATTTCTTCATGATTAAAACCAATCTTCAGCTTTGGGTTAAGGTTAAAGAGGGTTGGCGCAACCGTGAAGGACTTATTAAAAACTTTGGTCTTTCCTCCGACTGATTTTACCACTCATATGATTTAATAAACCGCTTATCATAAAAATGAAAGGCGGCGATTGAATGTTTGATAACGACGAGTGGGACAAGTTTTATAAGTCGGGTAAAGTAACCGATTATTTGAAATATAAACAAAAGCAAGGCGGAACTGATGATGCTGACAACGGTAAAAGGCTTGGTTCTGAGGGAACGGGCATATGGCGAAAATGATAAGCTTTTAGATATTCTTACCGACTCTATGGGTCTGATTACCGTCAGCGCAAAGGGTGTTAAAAAAGCAAATGCCAAGAACTCGAGCGTTGCGCAGATGTTTGCCTATGCCAGCTATTGTATATCGGAAAGCAAAGGCAGGTATATTTTAAATTCGGCCGAGCCTATCAGAATTTTTTATGACATTAGACTTGATGTTGAACGCTTTGCTCTTGCCAGCTATTTTTGTGAGCTTTTGCTTTACACTTCGACATATGAGCAGAGTGGGGAAGTGCTTAGGCTGATTTTGAACACCCTCCATTTCCTAGAGGACAAGAATAAGGATCCCAACCTTTTAAAGTCTGTTTTTGAGCTTAGGCTAATGAGCGAGATTGGTTTGGTACCTAACTTGATCGGTTGCTGTGAGTGTCTGACATATTCTGCACCGCAGATGCAATTTGATCTTAAAGGCGGCAGGCTTTATTGCGAAAACTGTTGCGGAGCAAGAGATTTGCGAACTTTTGAAGTGATAGACGAAACACTTTTGCATGCAATCAGATATATTGCGCTGACCGATATGGAAAGACTGTTCAGCTTTAAGCTTTCACCCGATTACTTGGAAATGCTTATGGTAATAACCGAGCGATATGTAAAGCTTCAGCTTGATAAGCGCTTTGCAACACTGGATTTTTATAAAACTATAACTAATGGTAAAAACTATGAATGATCATCACATAACACTTGAATTACATAAAATACTTGAAATGCTTGTTAATCAGTGTACTAACGAGTACTCGAAGCAATTAGCAAGCGAAATCACTCCCTCAACAGACCTTGACGAAGTGAGAATTGAAGTCGAAAAGACCTTCGACACATATAACGCTACGACGCGCTTTGGTACGCCAAGCTTCTTTAACTTTACTGATGCCGCTACCATTGCAAAACGCGCTCAGAACGGCTCTGCGTTGTCTTTAAAAGAGCTTTTGGATATTTCAAAAATGCTCACACAAGTCGAGGCGTTAAAATCATGGAGAAGACAGTTTTCTGAAGAAGAATTCAAGCTTGATTATCTGTTTGAATGCCTATTTGAAAACAAATGGCTTAACGACAGGATAAATTTAGCTGTTTTAAACGAGGAAGAGGTTGCCGATACTGCCAGCTCTGAGCTTGCTTCAATCAGGCGCAAGCTTGTAAGCGCAGGCGCTAAAATCAGAGACACGCTTGATAAGATGATTAAATCATCAAGCACACAGACCTATTTACAGGAAAGTGTTGTTACAATTCGTGACGGAAGATATGTTTTACCTGTAAAATCCGAGCATAAAAACCATGTTCCGGGCCTTGTGCACGATACCTCTGCCAGCGGTCAGACCTTCTTTATCGAGCCTATGGCTGATGTAGAAGCTAATAACGAGATAAGAGTTCTTAAAGGCAAAGAACAGGATGAAATTGAAAGAATTATAAGAGAGCTTTCTTCTAACGTTGCCGAATTTGCCGAGCAGATAATTTCTGACTATCAGGCAAGTGCGCTTATAAACCTTTATTTTGCAAAGGCAAATTTGGGTGCAAAGATGAATGCAACAATACCCGAGATTTCGCACGACGGTGAGATTATTTTAAGAAAAGCTCGCCATCCTCTTATAGATGCTGACAAAGTTGTACCCATCGATTTCACGCTTGGCAGCAACTATGATTCACTGATTATCACGGGTCCCAACACAGGCGGTAAAACTGTTACACTTAAAACTGTCGGTTTGCTTACATTAATGACCATGTGCGGGCTTATGATACCCGTTTCTGACGGCAGTAAGATAACTGTTTTCGAGAAGATTTTGGTTGATATAGGCGATCAGCAGTCTATCGAGCATAGCTTATCTACATTCTCCTCACACATGAACAGGGTAGTGGAGATTTTAGAAACTGTTGACTATAAATCTCTTGTTTTAATCGACGAATTAGGCTCGGGTACCGACCCTGTTGAAGGCGCAGCTTTGGCTGTATCTATAATTGAAAAGATAAACAGCCTTGGTGCCAAGCTTGTTACAACCACACACTATCAAGAGCTTAAGATGTATGCTTTAGAAACTGACGGTGTCGAGAATGCCTCTTGCGAGTTTGACGTTAAAACCTTAAGGCCTACTTACAGGCTTATTATCGGCTCGCCGGGTAAATCGAATGCTTTTGCAATTTCTTCACGCTTGGGTTTAAGCGAAGATATAATTAACAAGGCACAAGGTATGCTTTCGGGTGAATCTAAGCGATTTGAGAAGATTTTAGATAACCTTGAAGCTACACGTCAGCAGCTTGAAGAAAACACACGTTTGGCCGAGCAGTATAAGAGGGAAGTGGAGACACTACGCTTAGAACTTTCAAAAGAACGTGACGAGCTTTTGAAGAAAAAAGAAAAAGAGCTTGAAACTGCACACCGTGAAGCAAGGGCTATAATCGACCGTATCAGCCGACAGTCGCAAGAGCTTATGAACCAGCTTGAGGAGCTTAAAAAGGCTAAGGATAAAGAAGACTTCTCGAAGATGGTTGCAGAACAGAAATCTCAATATAAGCGTAATGTAGAAAACCTTTACAGCGAAGCTTCTAAGCTTGGTTCGAACGAAAACGAAACATATGTTTTGCCAAGGCCTCTTAAAAAAGGTGATGACGTGCTTGTATATGATTCTAAGAAGTCCGGCATTTTAATTTCTACGCCTGATGCGCAAGGGAACTGCATGGTTCAGGTTGGAATTATGAAGACCAAAGTGCATGTTTCAAAGCTTCGACTTGTAGAAAAAGAAGTAACGTTTAATAATTCAAAAATTAAGCCAAAAGGTGCAAATGTATCAACCAAAGGTGTTGAAAGCCGTGCTACACGAAAAGCCTCGATTGAACTTGACATAAGAGGAATGACTGTGGACGAGGGACTGTATGAGCTTGATACATTTATTGATAACGCAGTAATGGGCGGCAATAAAGTTGTCACAATAATTCACGGTATTGGTACAGGCATTCTGAAAAACGCCGTGAGAAATCATTTAAGACGTCATCCGTCTGTGGCATCGTCCCGCAAAGGTGTTTATGGCGAGGGCGAAGACGGCGTTACTGTTGTCGAACTTAAGTAATTTTTTGATAATTCTTTAGAGGGGAGGTACTGAAAGCTCTTACCCGGCGCATATATCAATGTTCGCATAATAGAAATTATGCGAACATTAGGGGAGCAAAAATCGCTGATTTGAGAGCTAAATAACACATGGCATACAAATATCCTGATTGTCCATCATATTTAAAAGAATTTTTAACTTATTTAAGCGTTGTTAAAG
>JAZSPX010000034.1:0-7104 GCA_045537675.1 Candidatus Faeciplasma sp.
CTTACTGCCTTAATGCAGAAATAAACCGTGAACCAGATGATAAAGTAGGCTGCAACAAAAATGGCTGTGAAGATAACCAAGACCATAGGTTCAAAGGGTATCCACGAGTTGGCAATGTAGCAAATCGAATATGCTAAGTAAATCGTGAGGAAATGGCAAAGCAAAGATTTTGTAAGCGCCCATTCCTCGATTTGATTGAAGACCGTTGCACCCGCCTGAACAAAAGCAAGCAGATAAGTAGACAAAATTGCCAAGAAAACCTGACAACCGCTAAGCGCGAAATCCGCAAGCGTGAAATGAAGAATTAGAAAAACAGTGCCGGCAATAATGGGGCCGAAGCCGCCGAACGCTATTCCTCTTTGCAAAAAGTTTTTAACATATTTATTCATAATTATAGACTCAACCTTTCTTTAACATTTTTAAGCTGTCTTCGAGAGACGTAATCGTTATATCCGTTTACAAGTGTTACCTTAAGCGTGCCCGAGATTGAAGCGTCGAACTTTTTAATCTGACTAATGTTTACAATGCACGACTGATTGATTTTAACAAAGCTTTCGGGCAAGCTTTCCTCTAACTGATAAAGCCTGTATTTAACCAAAAGCTTTTCGGTTTGGGTAATAGCGTAAACCTTGTTATCCTCAACCGTGAAGCAGCAAACATCGGCAGGGCTTAGCTTAACGCACGACCTTTCGTTATAGCCGATAAGCTCTAACGAATTTCGGGACACAATCTGTTCGATTTCGTTTACAAGTCCTGTTATTTTGTGTGCATAAACCACCACCTCTTCGTCACGTTCTTTGTCAATTACAAGTGTAAATCTCAACCTAATCCCTCCTTGCAAGATTATGATAGCACCATTAAAAACTCATTTCAACAGATTTAAAGCGTTCGGTCGTTTTTTAAAACTAAGCGGTAAAATAACACCCCTCTTAGCACCTTGTTAAGTGTTAAGAGGGGTAAAACCGCTGTTATAAAACTTCTTGTTCAATTATTTTAGCAAACTCTTCAAGACCTGCCTTGTCATCTTCGGTAAACCTGCCAATCAGCGGGCTGTCGATATCAAGCACGCCCACGACCTCGCCGTTTTTGTGCAGAGGTATCACAACTTCCGAGTTCGAGGCGCTGTCGCAGGCAATGTGCCCTTCAAACAGGTGCACGTCATAAACAAGCTGGGTTTTATCTTCTTTGACAGCGGTGCCGCAAACACCCTTGCCGACGGGGATTTCGATGCATGCGGTTTTACCCTGGAAGGGACCTAACACCAGCTTGCCGTCCTGCATTAAGTAAAATCCTGCCCAGTTTAAGCCGTCAAGCGCTTCAAACAGCAAAGCCGAAGCATTTGCAAGGTTTGCAACAAAGTGAGGCACGCCGTGAACAAGCGCATATAGCTGTTCGTTTAAAAGCTTATAGTCTGTCATTATAAATCCTCATTCTTTCAATAAAGATAACATCTCCCCCTTTGTTTAACAAAGAGGGAGAAACTTGTTTAACCAAGGTCTTCGGTATATTCGCCGCCGTCGATGTAAGAGTCGGCATCTTCGGGCACACCAACCTCGGGCGCGGTGCCAAAGTTGATGAACTTGTAATCAACCGCCATGTGAACAGTCATTGAAATTCCCATGGTAGAAATAGTCATGTCACAGTCCAGAGTCATTTTATCAAGCGCGTTCTTTTCGGTGAACTGCATGGTTAAAAAGATATTTTCAAGCTCGACAGTGCCGCCAAGCTCTTCACTCTGGTCACCTACAATACCCATAATTTCCTTTGCGGTGTCGTTGTCAAGTGCCAAGGTGATGGTTTTCGTACCGTCTTCACTTTTAATAACGTCAACGTTTTCAAAGAATTCCTTTGCAAGGTCGGGCAGGTTTGCCGAACCCATACTGTCGGCGATTTCCTCGCTCATTTCTTCCGAGGGTACGGTATACTTAATCTTCTGACCCGAAACGTTCATATATACAACGTCGTCAACCATTACGGTTTCGGTGGAAACACCTTCAAGCTGCATCGACATCTTCATGTTGTCGCCGTTCTGCTTAACGTTCATGTCATAGGCAATTTCAATTTCCTCGCCCGAAAGCGCCATTGTCATCGCCATCGAGCAGTCGGCTTCATAACCGTCGGCTTCTTCAATCGTTTTCATAGCCTTAGAGTAAAGGCCATAGGCAGTCACAGCCTCTAAGAAAGCGCACGAACAAAGGCTGAGTGCAAGCGCCAAAACCATAATTAAAGCAATAATCTTTTTCATTATGATGTCTCCTTTTGAAATTAATCGTCAATGACCTCCCGAAGCTTATCCAAAAAGGCTTCTTCGCTAAAGGTGTTTATCTTTGCAAAAATCGCCTGACTTCCGCCCGAGGCGATTGCACTGAGTTGAATCGGTCCGTTCCCCTCCTGATAAAGGGTAACGCTAAGACTTACTCTGTTTCCGCCGAAAGCGCTGTATCTTTCAAATACCATTACGCTGCAGCGCGAGGTTTTGCCGGTAAAATCGTGCGAGCTGTTAAGCTCGGCAGTTATGCTTCCGTCAAGAATTCCGCGGTAGATTTTTGAACGTATCTCGTGAAAGCTTCCGCTAAGCTGTCTTTGAAGCGATGCCATGGCTTACTGTGCAGGGTTAACTGCATTGTCGCCTGTTAAGGTCGACATGTCGATAATGGGTGTAGCCTCGCCGGATACAAGAGGAAGCTGACCGTTCCATTTTTCGATGGTGTAGTAATCAACAAGCTCGGGTGTTATAGATTCAGCCAGAATTCTGTTGGCTTCAGCCTCGGCCTCTGCACGGATCTTGGTAGCTTCAGCCTCTGCTTCGGCGTTTGTAATGGCTGTCTGCTTTTCGGTTTCAGCCTTTAAAAGCTGCTGCTGAGCAACCTGCTTTTCTTCGATAGCGGTAATATAAGCCTCCGAGAAGTCGAAGTTGATAATGTTAACGTCGGTAACAAAAAGGCCGATTTCGTTGAGCTTTTCGTTCAAGCCTTCAATCAAGCCGTCCGAAACAAGGGTACGGTTGGTTACGCTTTCTTCGGCGGTGTAAAGGGCGGTCGTGCTCTTCAATACCTCGTTTACAGCGGGAATAACCAGAACAGCTTCATAATCCTTGCCGATGTTTTTGTAAATGCTGTAGGACTTAGAAGTGTCAACACGGTAGTTGATTGCAAGCGTTGTAGATACTGTCTGCAGGTCTTTAGAGAAAGCTTCGGTATCGACCTCGAGCTTGGTGATGCGGTTATCAATCATTACTACTTCCTGAATAATGGGGATTTTGAAGTGCAAGCCCTCCTGCCATACGGTGTCGTCAACCTTACCCAAGGTTACAACAACGCCTGTGTGGCCTGCCTGAACGATTACAAAGCTGCTTGCGGCAATAACAATTACAACAAGCAAAATTATAACGATTAATACTGTCTTGAAGTTTAAAATCTTTTTCAATTCTAATTACCTCCGAAAAAATAAATTATTTATGCTCTTTTTTCCAGACTCTCATTCCAACGATTGCCGCAACGGTTACACCGACGATCATTACAGCAGCAAAAACGGTGCCGCCGTTAGCCATTTTCTTCTGAGCCTGAGCAGTAGCAGCGTCACCGCTGAACTTAACACTCTCGGACTGAGAGGTTTCGGGAGTGGTGCTCGTCACTTCGGGAGTGGTGGTTGTAACAGGCGTGGTCTGTTCGGTAGTGGTGGTATCGGGTGTGGTTACCTGCTCGGTAGTGGTGGTTTCGGTCGTTGTGGTTGGCTGAGTTGTGGTGGTAACCTTTGTTGTGGTGGTTGCCTCGGTTTTCTTTTTTGTGGTTGTGGTAGCCTTGGTTGTTTTGGTGGTTGCTGTGGTTACCTCTTCCTCGTCATCTGCCGAGATGATATCGTCTTCCTCGCCGATAATAAATTCATCATCGTCGTCGGAAATAATGGGGTCATCGTCATCTGCAACAACTTCATCGTCGTCATCGTCTTCAACGTCTGCAATAACCTCGTCATCGTCCGAGGCTAAAACGTTGAACTGCAAGATGCTTGTTGCACCGTTAACGGTTACGTTCTGGCCGGCAGTGTTGGTCGCAGAAATAACAGACGCTGTAATCAACGAGCCGTTTGTGGGGGTGTTCGATGCGGTAAAAACAAGGGTTGCCAAAGCGCCCGAGGAATAATTATCGTTTCCTGCGGTGCTGGTCCACATTAAAATAACTCCGCCGTCGGTAGGCAACGTGTTGAACTGGTCGAAGTATCCGCCGTCTCCGCAATATAACAAAGAAGCCGATGAGCTGTCGTATGTTACTAATATCTGAATTGAATTAAGTCCCGGGTTTTCGGTAAGCATTACGTTTACGGAAAAAGATTCGCCCGCAGATGGAACAGTAGTCTGCCCCAAAGTAACCATCGGTGCTGCGCTGACAACCGTAAGCATTAAACTCATCGCCAATATCAATGCAGACAAAACTGCTGCCGTTTTCTTTATCATATGTAAAAGCCTCACTTTCAAGCTTTGGTAATTTAAAGCATATTATGCACATTAATTATAGCATTTTTGTTTGCTTTTTGCAATAGCCGATAAAAAATCGCATAACTCCCACCCTTCATTCTTCGCCTTAATTGATTTATTCTTATATTAATAAAAGAAACCCCTTGACAACAAGGGCAGAATTGTGCATAATAATATTGATTTTTTGTTACAACACTAAAAGGAGTTGATTTATCATGATCGCCAAGGTTTCTTTTATGGGAATTGATGTGCACCACCCCTCTGACTTTGCTTACAGCGACGGCGAACACGACTGGTGGCTTATGGTACATACCAAAACACCTGCAATTTTCTGTACCCCGTCAGGCGATATTGAGGTCAGCAAGAACAACGTAATCCTTTACCCTCCCAAAATGCTGGCACAATACAAAGCATCGGGTGAGTATTACTGTAACAACTTCCTTCGTTTTTACGCTGACGAGTCGCTTGAAGATTTTATTAAAGAGAAGAATATCCCCCTGGGCACTCCCCTTTTGCTCGAGGCTCCAGACTCGATGGAATATCTTTTCAGAATTCTTTCGATGGAGGATTATTTCAAGTTCAAAAACTCTGCTCAGTCGTCCACTATGACTATTCGCATGATGCTTATGAAAATTGCCGAGTCGGTCAAGGACGTTGACCTTTCGGACCAGCAGCGTGCGCTTTTGAATTTAAGATATGAAATCCAGCTCAGACCCGACCACCCCTGGACGGTAAGCGAAATGGCTGAAAGACTTCATGTAAGTGCAGGCTATCTGCAGTCTACATATAAAAAGCAGTTTGGTGTTTCCTGCATGCAGGACGTTGTTATGAAGCGTGTTGAGCTTGCAAAAGAGCATTTGCGAAACTCGAACTACTCCTCGCAGAGAATTTCGCAGATTTGCGGATATCAGAACGTCGAGCATTTCTGCCGACAGTTTAAAAACATCACGGGAGAATCTCCGCTGGCCTATCGTAAAAGAGTGCGCTCTGAAAAATCTATTAATGAATAAAAACTCACCTGCCCAAGAAATTCTTCGGCAGGTGTTTTTCGGTTATTTATCGAAGCTGGGGTTGAAGGCACACAAGTTCCGTCTAAGACCTTTTCTTCTTTTTATTGGCTGGTAAATTTTCATTCATGGCATTACCGATTTTTGTATCGAAATAGGTGCTGATCCTATCTCCGAATTTGCGTACGATCACTATTTCTATAATACCGACAATCACGCCTATAATGCACAGAATGTGATATGTTTTGAATATTAAAAATACATCTTCTTCAAATCTTAAAAATTCGCTGAAAAAGCGGGTAGAACTATATAGAATAAGATATACGGGATAAAGCATTCCGGTTTTCGCCTTATCTCTCCACAACATTAAAAAAATGAAAATCAGCAAAGCACTGCCTGCTTCAACTAACTGCACCGGGAATTCAACACGTTCGCTTAAGTGATTATAAAGACCGTACTGCCACTCAATTCCTCCGCAGCAGCCATGGCAAAAGCAAGCGATTTTTGAAACCACAAGAGCCAACGGCAATGCAGGGGTTAAAAAGTCGATTTGCTTTAATGGGTTTGCACGAACAATTAAGCTTAACGCTATTATTACTATTGTGTTTACAGAAGCAAAACCGAAATAATTTGCACCGGTTCCGACTAAGTTGCCGAAGGTTGTGTTAATGGCCCCGATGGGAAGATATTGAGCAGCTGAAAAAATCAATATTTCAATGGCGGCCCAAAACGCAAGACTTGATAAGAATTTGATTTTTATGTGTCTTTTTCTGTATTCTTTCAAAAATTCTCTGTGAACTAACAGCCCTGTTAAACTCATGATTTTCTTTTTACGGTTAATTTGTGACAAATTGAAAATCACTAAAGCAAAAGTGCTCATCATACCGACAAGGTTATAAAGCAGAATTTCAGTAGAACCGAGATATTGATACATTGTGTTCTCCTTTAAATTTAACTTCGCAACATTTTAACTAATTCATATTAACATAAAACAATCTGTTTTACAAGTATGAGGTGACTTGAACAGCTTAAAGCTTGGCGTAAGTAAAAGCTGAATTCAAAACAAAAAACTCACCTGCCCAAGAAATTCTTCGGCAGGTGTTTTTCGGTTATTTATCGAAGCTGGGGTTGAAGGCGTAGAAGTTTTTAGCGTCGAGCTGGTCGGTCACAATTCTCAATGCTTCGCCAAAGCGCTGGAAGTGAACGATTTCACGCTGGCGCAGGAACTTGATTACGTCTCTTACGTCAGGGTCGTCTACAAGACGAAGAATGTTGTCGTAAGTCTTTCTGGCTTTTTGTTCTGCAGCCATATCCTCCGAGAGGTCGGCAATGGCGTCGCCTGTTGACTGGAACACCTCTGCCGAGAAGGGAGTGCCCGATGCAGCGATGGGATAAAGACCTGCTGTGTGGTCTACAAAGTAGGTATCGAAGCCCGATGCCTTGATTTCGGCAGGTGTCAAGTTTCTGGTAAGCTGATAAACGATCGTGCATACCATTTCCATATGGCCGAGTTCTTCGGTGCCAATGTCATTAAGAATAGCCTTAACTCTCGGGTCGGGGGCGGTATATCTCTGGCTGAGGTAAGTCGGATCGTAGCCATGTCGTTCTGTGGGCCAAGGAGGTGAG
>JAZSPX010000214.1:0-6257 GCA_045537675.1 Candidatus Faeciplasma sp.
GTAACCGTCAATGTTGTAGACGATTTCTCAGAGGTTGACCCTACCATCACCATGGGCGAGGTAAAGCTTATGGGCGAGCAGTCAATCAACTTTGTTCGTACCCGCCGCGGCTTGGGCGATCAGCTTAACGTCTCCCGAATAGAGCGCCAGAAGGAATATATCAAAGGATTTGTCGAAGCTTTTAAAACCAAGAAGGCAGAAAGCAGCAGCTTTATGCTCTCGGCCTATAGCGAGGTGACACCCTATGTAATCTCAGACTGCTCGCTGAACACGTTAAGCGTGATGCTTGACAAGTTTGTCGATTACGAGCTTGGCAAAATCGTCTCGCCCGAGGGTGAAAGCGTTTTGGCTGACTTCTATGAATTCCACGTTGATGAGCAAAAGCTCGATGAACTGATTTTGCGCCTTTTCTATGCACCCAAGGAATAAGAAAACACCAAGGACAGGTTAACGCCTGTCCTTTTTTGTTGCCTTGGCCTTGTCTGACCCCTTAGGCAGAAGATAGAATTTAATTACGCAATAACCCACCTTGGGCGGCTGCCGCTTGGGGTGGTTATTGCTTAAGCTGTTAATTGAGGCGGACAATTAACAAAGAAAAAAGAAAGGAAGATTAAAATAAGCAACTATAATTTTTTGAAAATTGAAGACGCCAAATATC
The DNA here is from genome assembly GCA_045537675.1 of Candidatus Faeciplasma sp. GTDB lineage: Bacteria > Bacillota > Clostridia > Oscillospirales > Ruminococcaceae > Faeciplasma. The sequence goes on from JAZSPX010000214.1 coordinate 659, forward strand.
ACCGCTTGCTCATCGGTAAATCGGGCGAAAATGAATATCGCAGCTTTTGCTTTGATATATCAAAGTGGCTCAAAAAATACCCCGACGGCATTGTTTCAGCCGTTTTCAAGCGACCCGACGGCGTGACCTATCCCGTTGCAGTTTCGGTTATGGGCGAGGTCGTAACGTGGACAGTAACCTCTACCGAGCTTGTGGCTTGCGGCAGAGGCGAGTTAGAGCTTTCCATTCATTCACAAAACGTTATCGGCAAGTCGGCTTCGATAATCACCGTTTCAGAAGGCTCTTTAGAGCCGACTGTTACCCCCACAGACCCCGAGCTTAACTGGTTCGATGACATTGTCAACAGGACTTACCAGGCGGTGAATGCTGCCAACCAGGCTGCACAAAAAGCAAATGACGCCGCAGAAAATGCGGCACACGTCAAAGACGGCGAGGACGGTAAATCGGCTTATGATTATGCTATAGACGGAGGATTTACGGGCACAGAAGAGGATTTTTCCAAAAAGCTTGCATCAGATTACGTCGCCGGCGCTTTTTATGTGACCGTTACCGTAAACAGCGACGGAACTAAAACGGCAGATAAAACTGTCGAGGAGTTAGAGCAGGCTTATCAGGCAGGGTGCCCCATGTTCTGCTGGTATAAAACAAATTCCGACTGGGTGTTGTTGACGTTAAGAGACCGTGCAGCCGATTTTATCTGGAGCTTCAGCGCCGTAATAGGCGAAAATGAAAGCATTACAATAACGTTCTTCGATAGGCTGATTTCTGTTGCGACGACCATTCTGGCAAAACGTTCAGAGGTACCCACCAAGCTAAGCCAGCTTACAAACGACATAGAAATAGTAGCACAGTCTTCAACGGCGTTTTATTTAAATCTCACGCTGAATAATGACGGCTCATATTCTTACGATAAGACGGTAGACGAGATTGAACAGGCCTATCAGTCGGGCAGACCGCTATATTGCATGTGTCCGTTGGCTTCATTCGGCCAGATTTTCTGTGTGCCGTTTTTGTCAAGAACAAACGAGGGACGTTATTGGCTGTTTGGCGGCACAGCCGGCGGCGTTTCTTTGCTTGTCAGCGATTTTGACAATCAAATAACGGTAACTGCTGACGAGATTGCCGGCAAAGCCGATATTCCCACAGTTCCATCATCGTTGCCAAACCCTTATAGCTTAAAAATATGTAACGACAATTCCTCTGCCATGATAGATACCTATAACGGCAGCAGAAGTGCAAACGTCATTATACCTACAAAAGTAAGCTCTTTGGAAAACGACCTGGAATTTGTGACAAAAGAAGAGCTTCCTGCCTCTTTGCCAAACCCCAATGCACTAACCGTTAAAGGTGCAGTCAACGCAGTATATGACGGTTCGAGCGCAGTAGAGATTGACATACCGTCGTCCGGCGGAAATGCTGTTCCCGAATATATAGCGCAAGAGGTTGAAAGGGTTGCAGCACAGGTAGTGTCGAGACAGAGCGGCGAAACCCTTAGCTTCATTGCATGCTCCGATGCGCATTACAGCACCTCGCACGAAAACGCCGCTTTAATGCTTGAAGCGATCGAGCATGCAGGTCTTGGTCTGGCAAACATTCGCCAAAAGGTTCATTTCGATTTTGCGGCAATGCTCGGCGACCTGATTTGGAACGGCGGAGAAACCGCTGCCAACGCTTTACAGGCAATGAGAGATGTGAACAACGCTTTGCATAGCGGATTTGCAGGGATACCCAATATGCGAATTATGGGTGAACACGATAAGCTCTACTCAAGCTCTACCGTTCTAACCGGCAATGAAGTCTTTGCCAACACTTCAGAATATAACGACGGTGCAGAATTTGAAGCCTCGAACCGAGTAGGCGGATATTGCTATCGCGATTTTAAGGATTCGAGAATCAGAGTTATCTGCATAAACACCTCCGAGGGTAAGGACGGTTCGTTCAACGTAAGTGAAGGTCAGGCATTGTGGCTTGCAAAAGCATTGGATTTGTCGGAAAAGGGTAGCGGCTGGGGAACAGTTTTGCTTTCTCACCATCCTCTTGATTGGTCTGGCGGTGAAACCTTGGTCATGCAGGCAATAATTTCTGCAAGTAACGTTCTTTGTTCCTTCCACGGTCACACTCATGCGAACACGGTTTCAACACTTGCAGGCACCCAGATTCCCCGAATTGCAATCCCCAACATGTGCTTGCTAAGAAACAACGAATATAGCGACAACGCAGATTTTGCAGACCCGACCGAATATGCAAAGACCTCGGGAACGGCAAACGAAACTGCATTTTGCCTTGTAACGGTTGACCCTGTTAAGGGCAAGGTGTTTGTCGATAAATTCGGCGCAGGTGTTGACCGACAGGTTAAAATAAGTGCCCGCTATAACAATCTGGTATCAACTTCAACCGCATATAACAGCACGAACATTTATAACAGCGGTCTTGGCTGGAAAAACGGAAGATATGTTTCATCCACACCGGGCTCGTCCGACGGCGCAAACCCCGTTGCAGTAGCAACAGGCTACATGTCAGTCCCCTCTGAAGGAGTAAATGCAATTTATGTAAAGGGTATAAACCTTGACCTTACCAATTCATATACGCGTCTGGCGACATATCTTGCTGATTACTCACATAACAAATACCTTCAGGGCAGCGGCTATACAGCCTCGATTAAGATAGAAAACTTTATCACTGTCGAGCTGCTTGCAACAAACTATTACAAGATCACACCGTTAGAGGGCGTTTTCAACGACCAAACCGTATACTTCCGAATGTCGCTGACAGGCACAGGTGAAAATCTCATCATCTCGGTTAACCAGCCTATTGATTAGCGGGAGGTTGAGTAAAAAAAGTAATTGTTGACATCTCAACATTTTTGATGCATAATAGAACTATCTTTTTTGGCGGAGGCAGATAAATGTCAGAATTAAAGTCAACTATTGCTAAAAACATTCAAGAGCTGCGTTTGCAAAAAGGTCTTACACAGTTAGAGCTTGCGCAAATGCTTCACTATTCAGATAAAGCTGTTTCTAAGTGGGAGAGGGGAGAGTCCGTTCCCGAAATTTCAACACTTGTTGCCATTGCAGACTTGTTTAATGTCCCTCTTGACTATTTGGTTTGCGAGGAACACGTCGTCGAAGAACCGGATTCTTTTTCACACCCAGAGCCCGAGGAAGAGGTGCCAAAGCCCTGCAAGAAGTTAGACGAAAGGCAGCTTAAAAACAGGTCGATCATCACACTGATGGGCATTCTTTTGGTGTGGTTTATTGCACTTTTAGTCTACGTAATCATTGACATGATTTGTAAAGATGCTGTTGCACACCTGTTGGCGTTTGCCTATGCCGCACCTGTTTCAATGCTGGTGTGGTTAATCCTCAATTCCATTTGGTTTAACCGCAGACGAAACTATTTAATAATTTCTTTAATGATGTGGTCGCTCATTGCGGCAATATACTTCACGTTTTTAGTCTGCAAAATCAACATCTGGCAGATATATCTTTTGGGTCTACCCGGCCAGCTTGTCATAATCTTGTGGTCAAAGCTGAGACCTCTTAAAAAGCAGGGCTGATGCCCGCAAAACCCCATAAACAAACGACTCTACCGCATACTCTACGGGCGGTAGAGTCGTATTTTTTTGCCCCTACCGCAAAGGTGGCCCAAAAAGTCTAACAGTAGGTTGAGTCTTTTTGCCCCACGAATATATAATAAACAAGAAAATTCGCTTAAAGGAGGCAACGGGTTGGACAAACGAAAAATTATATATTACACCGACGAGCTTAACGACGAATTCTCGCTTGCCAAGATAACGCCAAAAACAATCGACGGCAATTATAAATACGTTCACGACTCGGCATTTAAAAAGTTCACCCACTTTTTCTGGTATAGGGTGGTGGCCACACCGATAGCTTTTCTTTATACAAAAATCGTGTTTCATCACAAAATCATTGGCAAAGAGGTTTTGAAAAAGTATAAGAACAAAGGCTACTTTATCTATGGCAACCATACTCAGGATATAGCCGATGCGTTCATTCCCAACATGCTTAATCTACCTAAAGATAATTACGTTATCGTCCATCCGAACAACGTTTCGATGCCTTATTTGGGCAGAATAACTCCCTCGCTGGGGGCGCTGCCTCTGCCCGACGACATGCAGGCTTATAAAAACTTCATTAAGGCGATAGAAAGAAGGATTGACGAGAAACACGCAATCGTCATTTACCCCGAGGCGCACATTTGGCCCTATTACACCAAAATCCGCCCCTTTGGCGACGTGTCATTTTCCTATCCCGTTAAGCTTAACACGCCTGTCTTTTGCTTTACAAACACCTACCAAAAGCGCAGGCTCTCAAAAAAGCCTAAAATAGTTACCTATATCGACGGCCCGTTTTTTGCCGATGAAACCCTTAGCCAAAAAGAGCGCAAGCAGGATTTGCGCAACAAGGTTTATAACCAAATGTGTTTAAGGGCAAAGAACTCGAACGTTGTGCAAATTCAATATATAAAGAAAGATGATGAAAATGGTTAATATTTTATTTTGCGGAAACGACAAAGTCTTTGACGGCATGCTTACCTGCGCCCTTTCAATTTTAAAGCGCACACAGTCGCCCGAGCCTTTTACCTTTTTTGTTTTCACAATGGACGTTTCACACATTAATCAAGCTTATAAGCCTGTGACCGACAGGCAGATAGTATTTTTCGACGAGCAGATTAAAAAGTATAACAAAGAAAACCAGGCAGTTAAAATTGACGTTACCCCGCTTTACCTACAAGAGTTTGACAACTGCCCCAACGAGGATGCTTACTGCTCGCCCTATACTCTTATCCGCCTGTTTGCAGACGAGATTAAAGAGCTGCCCGACAAAATCCTTTACCTCGACGTTGATATAATGTTCAACCGCGACGTTCACCTTTTATATGACACCGACGTCGAAGGCTATGAATATGCCGCCGCAAGGGATCACTACGGCAAATATTTAATAAGCCCCAACTACGTAAACGCAGGCGTGCTGCTTTTCAATCTTAAACATATGCGCAAGACGGGGCTGTTAAAAAAGGCGAGGGAGCTTATTAAAACCAAAAAGCTTGTCTTTGCCGACCAAAGCGCAATCATCCGTTCAACAACCAAAAAGAAAATGCTGCCGCAAAGGTTCAACGACCAGAAATACCTTCATAACCACACAGTTGTAAGACATTTTTCAAAAAGGCTTTTCTGGTTGCCTTACCCCCATACCGATAACATTAAGCAGTGGCAGATCGAAAAAGTTCACAAGGTGTTTAAATACCGCCAGTTCGACGACATTTATAAAGAATACATCAGGCTGAAAGAACAGTTTGAAAGAAAGGAAAACGCAAATGAAAAATCAGATTATCCCCGTTTTTTATGCGTGTGACGACAACTTTGTCAAATATACCATTGTTTCAATCCATTCAATGATTTCAAATGCATCGAAAGAATATAACTATCACATCTACATTCTTCACACAGGCATTTCTTCCGAAATGCAGGCCGAGGTTGTAAAGCATAAGACCGATAACTTCGACATTTCTTTCGAGGACGTAACAGACTATCTCACCTCGATTTCGGATAAATTGCCCATAAGGGATTACTATT
>JAZSPX010000086.1:0-3788 GCA_045537675.1 Candidatus Faeciplasma sp.
GAACTGACCCAAAGAGTGAAGGTCGGTCGAGAAGGTAGCGCTTGCGGGGAAGATGCCCTTCTGGTCCTTGCCTTCGCTTTCGCCGAAGAGCTGCTTGAACCATTCAGCCATCATTGCAAAAGCAGGGTCGTAAGATACGAGCATTTCAACACTCTTGCCCTTGCGGTAAAGAATGTTTCTAAGAGCTGCATATTTATAGCAGTCGTTCATGTCGTCGTTCATGTAAGCTTCACGCGCTGACTGGGCACCTGCCATGATAGCGTCGATATCGCAGCCTGCAACAGCAATGGGCAAAAGACCGACTGCAGTCAAAACAGAGAATCTGCCGCCAACATCATCGGCAATCACGAAGGTTTCATAGCCTTCGGTGTTGGAAAGCTCTTTAAGGGTTCCCCTTGCCTTGTCGGTAGTGGCAAAGATTCTTTCCTTTGCTTCTTCCTTGCCGTACTTGTCCTCGAGTAATTTTTTGAAAATTCTGAAAGCAAGAGCAGGCTCGGTAGTGGTGCCGGACTTGGAAATTACGTTAACGCACAAATCCTTACCCTCGCAGATGGAGAGGATTTCGTTAAGATATGTAGGGCTGATGTTGTTGCCTACAAAGTAGATGTCGGGTGTGTCTTTTTTAAGATTGTTGTAGAAGGGGCTTCTTAACAGCTCGATAGCAGCGCGTGCGCCGAGATAAGAGCCGCCGATGCCGATAACGATTAAGATATCAGCCTTTTCTTTAATCTTCTTGGCAGCAGCTTTAATTCTTGCGAATTCTTCCTTGTCATAGTCAACAGGAAGGTCGAGCCAGCCCAAAAAGTCATTGCCCAAACCTGTGCGGTTCATAAGCACGTTGTGAGCAGCGGTTATTTGTTCACGACAAGCGTCAAACTCGTGGGAGTTAACAAACTTATCGGTATACTTGGTAACAAGTTTTATAGACATAGATGTCAAATCCTCTCTTCTATTTGTAATAACATTTTAGCATGAATGAGACAATATTGCAAGGAATTTTAATAAAAAATCGTTGACAAATTTTGATTTTTTATTTACATTGCTACAAGTTTGCCTAAAAGTTTTAAAAATGCCGAGATAAAATTAAGCTTTTTAACGTCAGAGGACGCTACAATCGGAAGTGAAAACACCTCTTCATCATCAATAGTGAAAATAAATCTGCCAACCTCGTCGCCTTTATGAATGGGCGCTTTAAGGTTTTTGTAGTACTCGGCATGAAACTCGATGTCCTCTTCCCTGCTCTTTCTAATTACAAACGGGGATATGTGACCAAGCTGAGTTTCAGTTTCTGTCAAAACACCTTTTGAAACAGTAACGTTTTCGCAGATGAATTTTTCGGGCTTGGGATTATACATTGTATATGCGGAAAAACCCGTGTTAAGCTTTTCTTTGGCGACAGAAAAGCGCTCAAACTCATCCTTCTCGCCCATTATGACACAAACCATTGTAAGGCCGTTTTTGTCGGCAGTTGCGATAAGGCAATTCAGGCAATCGTCGCCGTAATAGGCTTTCATGCCTGTCAGCAGGTCATAGGAGCGGATAAGGCGGTTAGTGTTTACAAGCTGTGTATCTTCCCTTACATAGGCTATCCACGTGTTGAAATACTCGGTAAGCTCGGGGTATTTGGTAAGCTCGCTTGCTAAAATTGCAATATCGCAGGCGGTGGTTATGCCGTTATAGGAAAGGCCGGTTGAATCGACGTATTTTGTGCCTGACATGCCAAGCTCTTGTGCTTTTTTGTTCATAAGGCTGACAAAGTCATCTTCTGACTTGGCCAAAGCTTCTGCCAGTGCGACACATGCATCGTTTGCGTTGCCGACGGTTATGGCAAGAATAAGCTCGTGAACGGAAATCTGCTCACCCGGCATAAGCCAGATTTGCGCGCCCTGCATTGAGTTTGCATGGGCAGAAACAGTTATAACAGTGTCGTATGAAAGCTCGCCTTTGCTTATAGCCTCGACCGCCAACAAAAGTGTCATCAGCTTTGCTGAATGAAACGGGCGATATGAAGCATTACCGTTATCCGAATAAAGAAGTGTGGCGGTGGAGCCCTCCATTAAAACGTAGGAATATGGAATGATGGTTTCGGCGCTTAAGGTAAGCGGCGTGATAAAGATAATTAATGATAAAGTGATGCACAAAAGTTTTTTCATGGCTTGCCTCCAACAGTTTTTATTGGAGTTTATGCGCTGAAAAAGAAAAAAGACCGACTGTTTTTTAAGTCGGCCCTTTGATTAGTGAAATTACTCGACAATGAACTTAGTAATCTTTTCTAAGAAGTCTTCGCAATCATCAACGTGTGCGCAAAGTACAACAGGCTTAGAAAGATCTAAGCTGAAGATGCCCATGATGGACTTAGCGTCGATTGCGTATCTACCGGAGATAAGATCTACATCGTAATCGCACAAAGCAACTACGTTTACGAATTCCTTAACATCGTTAATTGTACCGAGTTTGATATTTACCTTTTTCATAACATTTTTCCTCCTGGTTGAGAATGTATTTTGAAGCAATAAATTGCCTCAATTCATGATAAATATATCAGCTTTGAAAATTAATGTCAAGACAATTTACAATAAATTAAATATATGATAAAATATATTGCGAAAGGAAGATTTGAATGTTTGTTTACTATCATACCTTTGGCTGTAAGGTTAACCAATATGAAACCGATAATATACGATATGCGATGGAAGCAAAGGGTTATGAAACGGTTAAGGATATAAATTCAGCCGAGATTTATATAATAAACTCGTGCACGGTAACAGCGCAGGCAGATTTAAAGCTAAGGCAGCTTGTTCACAAAATTAGGCGTGTGAATGAAAACGGCATTATTGTTATCTGCGGGTGCTATTCACAGGTGCTAAAGAATCATCATGAAGCTTTACCCGAAGCAGACGTATTTGTCGGCACCTCGAACAAGACAGAGATACCAAGACTGGTAGAGGAATTTGTTTTAAGCAGGCAAGCAGTAATTTTGGTTAAAGAACATTTTAAAGGCGAAAAAATTGAGCCGATGATGAACTTTGGCAACAAAAACAAAACCCGGGCAATTATTAAAATTCAGGACGGCTGTGACAGATTTTGCTCCTACTGCATTATTCCCTATGCCAGAGGGAGAGTGCGCTCGAAACCCCTTGCAGAGATTGAATTTGAAGCAAAAGAGCTTGCAAAAACGCACGAGGAGCTTGTTCTGGTTGGCATTAACCTTAGCTGTTACGGGCAGGACTTGGGTGACGTTAACCTTGCCGACGCCGTGGAGACGGTGTGCTTAACAAGCGGCGCGAAAAGGGTTCGTTTAGGTTCGCTTGAGCCAGAGCTTTTGACGGACGATATTATTGAAAGGCTTGCTGGGTGCAAGACGCTTTGCCCGCATTTTCACCTTTCGTTGCAAAGCGGCTGTGACAAAACCCTTAAGGAAATGAGAAGAAAGTATGACAAGGCAGAATACTTTACGCTTGTTTCAAGCTTGAGGGGACATTTTGATAACTGTGCTATAACCACCGACATAATGGTAGGCTTCCCCGGTGAGAGTGATGATGATTTCTTGGAATCTTTAGACTTCGTTAAAGAGATTGGATTTGCGCAAGCGCACGTTTTCCCATACTCGATGCGCGAGGGTACGGTTGCGGCAAAGCGAAGCGACCAGATACCCTCGAACATAAAAGAAAAACGAGCTAAATTGAAGGCAGAAGCCACTAAAGCAAGCGAAAACGCCTTTTTAGAGAGCATGGTGGGCAACGTTCAGGAAGTTTTGTTTGAGCGTGAGAGAGGAGAGGAATATCACC
>JAZSPX010000088.1:0-13063 GCA_045537675.1 Candidatus Faeciplasma sp.
CGTCCCAGCTATCAAAAGTACAACCCTTTTGCCAAGCTTTATAAATTACTTCGCCCAATCGTCTGTCGCCACGGGCAAGGGTTGCTTCTAACAAGCTTACATCTGTTGAGTGATAGGACAGCTTGACGTGTTTGGAGTGAAGATTCTTTGTTAAAAGCTCTTGCTTGTGTGCAATCATTTCTTTGGTGTCCTGGGCTTCAAACTCGAATGGAGTAAACGGCTTGGGAACAAAAGTAGCGCACGAAACATTTATGCTTAAATATTTACCCTTTACTCCCCTGTTTACCTCATAGAACAGATCAGCAATCTTTTTGGCAAGTGTAGCGATACCCAAAATATCTTCATCAGTCTCGGTCGGGTGACCCATCATGAAGTAGAGCTTAACGTTTGAATAACCGCCGATGAACGCAAGCCTGCAGGTATCTAAAATTTCTTCTTCGGTAATATTTTTATTTATAACGTCACGAAGGCGCTGGGTGCCGGCTTCTGCCGCAAAGGTAAGGCCCGACTTACGCACACGGTTAATCTTTTCTAAAATCTCTTCGCTGAAGTTGTCTACGCGAAGAGACGGCAAAGAAAGACTTACCTTTTCGGATTCTGTATAGTCGACAAGCTTGTCTAAAAGCTCCTCTATCTGTGGGTGGTCGCTTGTTGAAAGCGAAGAAAGCGAAACTTCTTCGTAGCCTGTCTGCTCACAAAGGGCTTTGGTTTGCTTAGCAATGGTATCTGTCGATTTCTCTCTGAATGGGCGGTAAATATAGCCTGCCTGACAGAAACGGCAACCTCTTATACAGCCGCGCAGCACTTCTACAACTGCTCTGTCGTGAACAATATCGGTAAACGGGACAACAAAATATTCGGGATAATAGACCTTGTCAAAATCTTTAATAATGCGCTTCTTAATCGGCAAAGGGGCATTATCGGCGGTAATAGAGGCAACTGTACCGTCGTTGTTATATTCAATGTTATAAAATGACGGAACGTATATACCTTCGATTTCAGAAGCTTCACGCAAAAACTCGGACTTTGTTTTGCCTTGCTTCTTCATATCGGCATATAGGTCCATAAGCTCTAAGTTTACTTCCTCACCCTCGCCCAAAATAAAGAGGTCGATAAAATCGGTCAAAGGCTCGGGGTTGCAAACACAAGGGCCGCCTGCAACAACGATAGGATCGGTTTCAGCACGTTCGCTTGCTTTAACTTTAAGACCTGCAAGGTCGAGCATATTCAACACGTTTGTATAACTAAGCTCATACTGAAGCGTAAAGCCAATAAAATCGAACTCTTTAATGGGGTCTAAGCTTTCAAGCGCATAAAGAGGGATTTCGTTTTCGCGCATGATTCTTTCAAAATCCTTGTCGGGCGCAAAAACACGCTCGCACCAGAAGTTTTCACGCTGGTTTTTAAGACCGTAAAGAATCTTCATGCCAAGGTGGCTCATGCCGACTTCATAAGTATCGGGAAAACAAAAAGCAAACCTTACGTCGATTTTCGATTTATCTTTAACAACGCTTCCAACCTCTCCGCCGATGTAGCGTGACGGCTTTAACGAGCGAAGTGCCAAGCGTTCGATTTTATCCTTTAAATTCATTTAACTTCCTCCGTGGGTGTTATAATCTTAATTATATTAGCACACTTTTAATCATTTTGCAAATCAGTTAAGAACAAGCGAGAGAACAAACACAAATGCTGTTATCATAAAAGAAGTAAGCTTAAAGTTTTCAAGTAAAATTGTGCCCAATATAAACAAGCTGATTACAAAAACAGTTGTAACCATGCTCAGTGCTTTAAGCGCTTTTTCCTGTCGTTGCAGAACGGTTAACAAAATCTTGCCGCCGTCTAAATAGCTTATCGGCAAAAGGTTCATTGCAGCCAAGCACAGATTAATTGCTGCAAGCTCTCTTGAACTAATAAGCAGATATATAACAGCCATTAATATGTTTGTTAAGCAACCTGCAAAATAAATTATAAGCTGTTTCTTCTTGCTAAGTTCAGAAAGACCTTCAGAAGATATTTTAATTCCTGCGCCATAAAATAGAACCTCTTTCACCTTTGCGCCAAAATTACGCATTGCAAACAGGTGTGCAAGCTCGTGAATAATGCAAAACACAAGCGAATATGCGGCTAATATGCTTGAATTAGTGCACAAAAATGCCAAAACGAAGAAAAAGCCGAAGGTGAAACTGAAACGTATATTTTTAAAATCAAAGTAAATCATATTTGATTTTATTAAGCTTGTATTTAATTTATACACAATAAATCGGGCATCAAGCGATACCCGATTTATCAACTAATCATTGCAATTTTCTTTTTTGATGCCGAAAACAAGGCGCAAAACACCCTGCCAGAATTTGCTTGGCTTTTTAACGATAACTGTCATAACGGCCTCCTATATGTAGACTAAGCAAGTGCTTAGTACATAATATTCAAAAGCCGAAAATTTGCTAACGCTTTGGAGAGTTTTTAACCTCCCACGGTTTAATTAGTGCCGCTTCCTGATACATCTGGCAATAGCTTGAATGACGCGATTTTGAAATCAGTCCGTTTTCAACAGCTTCAAGCACTTTACAGCCCTTTTCTTTTGTATGTGAGCAATCCTGAAAACGGCATGAGCCGATGTGCTCATCGAATTCAGGGAAGCAGTAAACAAGCTCGTCTTTCATAATTCTGTCATACATTTGCGTGTTGAATGTAGAAAAACCCGGGGTATCTGCTACATAGCCGCCATTTTCAAGCTTATAGATCTCAACACGGCGGGTGGTGTGCTTACCCCTTCCAAGCTTGCGGCTGATTTCATTGGTTTCAAGCTCTAAATCGGGGCAGATGTTATTTAGAAGCGTTGACTTACCGGCACCCGAATTGCCTGTAAAGGCAGAAAACTTGCCACGCAAGAGGTTGCAAACTTCGTCAACCCCCTCACCCGTTACGTTATCTACGCACAGCGTCGGGAAGATGTCTTTATAAATCTTCACATATTCGTCTGCGGGCTGTATATCAGTCTTGGTAAACACAATTACAGGGTTGATATTTTTATAGACCGAAACTGCTAAAAATTTATCTAAAAGTAAAATGTTCGGCACAGGCTCACAGGTAGAGATTACAAACACAAGCTGGTCGAGATTTGCAAGCGGAGGACGAATTATTTCGTTCCTTCGCTCGCCAATTTCAGTAATAACACCGTCTGAATTATCCTCTAAAATAAATTTAACGTTATCGCCGCATATGGGGGTGATTTCTTTATTTCTGAAAGCTCCCCTTGCCTTACAGATATATTCCTCGCCCTGGGCGGCAACCTTAAAGCTGCCACCCAGAGAGCTTATAATTACACCGTTCTTTTCTATCATGGCTTAGAACTGAATATCGGCAAGCGTGAACGCCGACGAGAAATAATCTGCAACATAATAAGTGCCTGTAATAAAGTCAATTTCATAAGTTGCAAGTACAGTTCTCAATCCGGTGGTTGTACTTCTTACCTCAACAACAACCGACGCATATCCACTGCCGGTGACGGGTGCAGAAATCGTTCTTCCTGCTACGTCAGAAGTAACGTACATCTGATTAGAAACAGTTTCCATAGTATCCTGGTTTGTGAAGCTGAGGTAATAGGTATTTCTTGCGTTGGAAGGAATATCAATATTGATGATAATTGTTTTTTCATCAGAGGGCTGGTCGAATATATCATCTTCCTCATCAATGTCACCGAAGTCGAAATCGGGATCTTCATAGCCGGGAATATCAATTTCGGGGAATTCTTCGAACGGGTCTGATACGATACCGCTGCCGTCTGATACATAGATGGTTATAACTGTGCTTCTTGTAACAGTATCACCTGCTACAACGTTCTGAGAAATAACAGTTCCTTCAGGCTCACTCGATTCAACGTACTGAATCTTAGGCTCTAAATAAGCGTCTGTAATCTTCTGTTCAGCTTCAGCAACAGGCAGATTAACAACGTCGGGTACGATTGTATCTTCGGTCGATGGGCCTAAGCTTACGTACACACGGACAGTTGTCTTTTCTTCGACAGTAGCACCTGCAGCAGGCTCGGTACTGATGACATAGCCGGCAGCGATGTCATCGCTTTCCTTTTCAATACGCATAACCATAAGGTCTTCGCCTGTAAGTGCGGCATATGCCGAGTTGTAGTGGTAGTCTACAACGTCAGGCACTGAAACCATACGCGTGCCTTTACTTACAGTAACCTTAATTGTGTCACCGATTTTAACGATTCTGCCTTCTGCCTTTTCCTGAGAGATGATGCGTCCCGCTTCATATTCCGAGTTGAATTCTTCAGACGCAACAAGCTGGATATCGGTAAATTCAGATCTTGCTTCATAATAATTCATACCGATAAGGTCGGGCATTACATAGTCGTTAGAGGAAGACGGTGCGGTTTTGAATGCGCTTAAAATAACGTTTGCAACAAACAGGGTCGCAACGATAATTACTGTAACCATTACAGCCGCAAGAATGGGAAGAATGAAGTTGGGACGAGGCTCGTAATCATCGTCATCGTCTTCGTCATAATCCACTTCGTAATATTCTTCAACCTCAACGGGTTCTTCCTTAACAGGCTTTTCCTTTTTGGGTTTTTTCTTAATTTTGGGCAGTTTATCTGCAAGCGATTTCATACTGCCCAGAACGCCTGCGGCAGCAGCAGTTTTTTCAACGGCAGTATCAATATAGCCAAACGTTATGCTCTGGTCGATTTTAAATGATTCGATATCACGAATCATTTCCGAAGCTGACTGATAGCGCTTGGAGGGCTCTTTTTCCATTGCGTGAATGATTATTTCTTCAAGACCTTCGTATAAGGTAGAAACATGAGTGCTGGGCTTGGGAGGCTCTTCGTTCATGTGTTTAAGCGCAACAGCAACAGGCGTGTCACCGTCGAAAGGTTTTCTGCCTGTAAGCATTTCATACATCATTACACCGACAGAGTAAATATCGCTCTTTTCATCGGTGCGTGCGCCTCTTGCCTGTTCGGGAGAAACATAGTGAACAGAGCCCATTGTTTTCTCGGACAAGGTGTTTGAGTTCTGACGGGAAAATCTTGCAATACCAAAGTCCATCACCTTAATACTGCCGTCAGACATGAGCATTACGTTCTGCGGCTTAATATCGCGGTGAACGATTCCCCTGTCGTGAGCAAGCTGTAAAGCGCGCAGAATCTGAATGGTAAAGTGAACGCAGTCACGCCATTTTAAAAGGCCCTGCTGTTCGATGTATTCCTTTAAGGTTATGCCGTCGATATGCTCCATAACGATATATTGCATATCATTCTCGTAACCTACATCGAAAATTTTAACAATGTTAGGGTGAGACAAAACAGCAATTGCCTTGCTTTCGTTTCTGAAGCGTCTTAAAAACTCCTCGTTCTCGGAGAATTCGCTTTTTAATACTTTAACGGCAACTACACGGTTTTCCATTATATCAATAGCTTTATAAACGTCAGCCATGCCGCCTACACCGATAAGCTCGACAATTTCGTAACGTCCGTCAAGTTTCATACCGATAAATCTATCCATGATTAACACTCCTTTTTAAAGACTAAAATCATGCTGATATCAGCACAGCGGTAATATTATCTTTTCCGCCGCTGTTGTTTGCATAATCAATCAGTTCACCAACAGCCTGTTCCAAAGGTCTTTTATAAACAATGCTGTAAATAAGCTCGTCGGAACAGTAATTTGTCAGACCGTCGGTACAGATTAAAATCACCGAGCCCGGCTGCAAATCAACTTCGAAATAATCGACATCTACATTACTGTCAACTCCGACAGCACGAGTGATTACGTTTTTCATTTTGTGAACTTTCATTTCCTGCTCGTCAATTATCCCCTTTGAATGGAGATATTCGACAACCGTATGGTCGTTTGTAATTTGTTTAATGCCATTATCGTCTAAAACGTATGCTCTCGAATCTCCGACGCTGGCAATGCAGGCAAGACTGTTATGTACAAGTGCTGTAACGCAGGTTGTGCCCATGCCTTCATTCTCCTGGTTATCCAAGCTCTTTTGATGAACAACGGTATTAGCAGCCGTTAATGCAGAGGTAAGCATCGCTTTAATGCTTCTTGGCTCCATATCGGGCCTGTAACTAAGGCTTAATCTGTCATATACAACATTAGACGCCATTTCGCTGGCAACACTGCCGCTTGCAGCACCGCCCATACCGTCGCATACAACGGCAACGCAGGTGTTATCGTCAAGCATCGTAAGTCTGAATCTGTCCTGGTTTTCACTTCGCTGTTTACCTATATCGGTTTTTCCTACAACGAACATACTGTCCACCTCCTTAAAAATTTATAAGGGATCATATCTCATATTCACGTCTTAACTGACCGCAGGCAGCGTCGATGTCAGAGCCAAGTGTTCTTCTGACGGTTGCATTGACTCCTAAGTCGCAAAGCATTTTGCAAAATCTTTGCGCCGACTGACGGTTAGATGTGAAGTTTCTTTCTTTAATTTTATTTACAGGTATTATGTTTATATGCGAGGGCATTCTTTTAACAAGCGAGGCCAAAGCCTTAGCGTCTGCCAAAGAGTCGTTTTCGCCATCAATTAAAGCATATTCAAATGAAATTCTTCTGCCTGTTGTGTCAAAATAATCGTAACAAGCCTTCATCAGCTCTGAAATGTTATATCTGTTATTGATAGGCATAAGCTCTGAACGCTTTTTGTCATTGGTTGCGTGAAGCGAAATCGATAAAGTAAGTCCAAGGTCAAGCTTGGCTAAATCGTAAATTTTATCTACCAAACCACAGGTTGAAAGCGAAACGTGCCGCAAGCTCATGTTCGTGCCGCTTTCGCTTGATAGGATATTAAGGAACTTAATGACGTTATCATAATTATCAAGCGGCTCGCCAATGCCCATTAAAACAATGCTTGAAACCTTACGGCCGGTGTTTCTTTCAGCCTCGTAAAGCTGTAAAAGAATTTCGCTCGGCTCCAAGCTTCGCTTGAAGCCTGCAATAGTGGAAGCGCAGAAGCGGCAGCCCATTTTACAGCCAACCTGAGTTGAAACGCAAAGCGAATCACCGTGTTCATATTGCATTAAGACGGTTTCTATGTGGTTACCGTCTGCAAGCTCATATAGAAACTTAACAGTGTTATCGTTTTTGGATTCAAGCTTGCGTACTATCTTCAGAGAGCCGATATAATGCTCCTTGGCAAGTTTTTCACGAAGTGATGAAGAAATATTAGTCATTTCTTCAAAGCTTGTTACACGCTTTTTATGAAGCCATTCGTAAATCTGTGCGGCTCTGAATTTCTTTTCACCCATGTTAAGTAATAATGAGGTCAGCTCATCAAGGGTCAGAGAAAGAATATCGGTAATGGTAATCACTCTTTTCGTCTTAACTTTGCAATAAAGAAGCCGTCGCTTCCGAACATATCAGGGGTAATCGTCTGTTTATAATCTGTAAACCTATTTAGCTTTACAGGCTCGAAATCGGGGTGTTCGGTTAAAAATCTTTCCACAACGCTGTCGTTTTCCTCTCGAAGGACGGTGCAGGTGGAATAAAGAAGTATTCCGCCGTTTTTTACATAGTTTGCACAGGTGCAAAGAATGTCATATTGTACGTTAGGCAAACCAGAAAGCTGGACACGGTCTGAGTATTTAATTTCGGGTTTACGTCTTATAACTCCAAGACCGGAACAAGGCACATCGCACAAAACAGCATCGGCAAGCGGTAAACTTTTGTTAAAAACTTTAGCGTTATTAGTGCTTGCCTTAATGCAATCAAGACCCAATCTCTTTGCACCGGAATTTATAAGGTTAACACGTTTTTCGTGCAAGTCGAAAGCTAAAACTTCTCCGGTGTCATTCATAATCTCGGCGCAGGTAAAGGCTTTGCCGCCGGGTGCCGAGCACATATCCAAAACTGTATCCCCTGCGCACGCATCAAGCTCGTGAACACAGATCTGACAGGAAACATCCTGCACGTGAAGCATACCTTTTTCATAGGCTTCCAGCTTTTCTATCGAGCCGCAACCGAAAAGCTCAAGGCAATCGGGTACGACGTCGGAAACAGTATAATTAACGCCTTCCTCTTTCAACTGTAAAACAATTTCATCATGCGAAAACTTGCAGGTGTTTAATCTTACGGTAACGGGTGCACGGCCGATTGATGAACGAAGCATTGAATGGCATACGTCTTCGCCATAGTCCCTAAGCCACATTTCAATTAGCCATTCGGGGCAGGAATATTCGACGGAAAGGTTATATATCTTGCTGTTTTTCAAGGGCAGTTTTTTGCCGTCGCGAATGAAGTTGCGCAACAGAGCATTAACAAACCCCGAAACAGCAGGATTTTTGTTATCTTTTGCAAGAATTACGCTCTCGTTAACAGCGGCGTTGTCGGGTACCGAATCCATATATAGAAGCTGGTAAATACCCATTCTAAGGATTTGCCGAACAGCGTCGGCAAGCTTGTCTATCGGGCGTGAGGAATATTTTTTGATAATTTCATCCAAAGTAATCTTACGCTCAATAACGCCGTAATAAAGAGCTGAAATAAAACGCTTGTCAACATCACGAAGCATTGGATATTTAGTTAACGTCTTATCAAGGGCTATATTTGAATAGCTCGCATTCTTTTCAGTATTAACCAACAGCTTCATGCATATTTCACGTGGTGTCTGCATTTAGTTTCTCCTTCTGCCTCTGTTAACAATAAGCAGGAATCTTAAAATCGTCGAAAGAGTTGACACAAGTGCCGCAACATAAGTCATAGCGGCGGCATCAAGCACCTTGCGTGCTTTAGGCACCTCGTCCTCGTATAAAATCATATCCTGTTCGAGGGTTTTCAGTGCACGGGAGCTTGCATTGAACTCGACAGGCAAAGTAACAAGCTGAAAAACAGCCATTAACGAATAAAGAAGAATACCGAGCATTGCAAGGTTATAGCTTGAAAACAGCAAACCGATAAGCAAAATTATCATGCCTGCAGATGAACCGAAATTAGTAACCGGCACCAAAGCTGTTCTTATTTTGACAGGTACATAGCCGACTGCGTGCTGGATTGCGTGGCCGCATTCGTGTGCGGCAACACCTATTGCTGCAACAGACGTGCTGTTATAAACAGTATCGGAC
Source organism: Candidatus Faeciplasma sp. (assembly GCA_045537675.1). Taxonomy (GTDB): domain Bacteria; phylum Bacillota; class Clostridia; order Oscillospirales; family Ruminococcaceae; genus Faeciplasma. Next base: position 9,098 of record JAZSPX010000088.1, read on the forward strand.
AAGGAAACTATATTTGTTTTGGGATTGAAGTTGTCTGTTAAGTTGCCGTTTATGTGAGCAATGCCTACGTCGTGAAGGCCGTTGTCATCTAAAATCTGGCGGGCAACTTCTGCTGCTGTAAGGCCGCGGGCATTTTTAACCTGCGAATATTTATTATAGGTTGAATTGACCTTATACTGCGCATATAAGCCAAGAAGCATTGCGGGTATAATAATCAGATAGGTGTAATCAAAATAGAAATAAGGCATTATATCTCCTTTACAAAATCATATACTAAACAAGCAAAGCGCCTTTTTTAACAGGTCTGCCAAGCAGATAGGCTTTTGTCTCCATTCTCTTCGAGCCCTCGACCTGTATTTCCAAAAATCTTATCAAACCGTCGCCGCAGGCAACTGTAAAGTCTTTTTCATTTACAATCTCGCCGGGCCGGTGGTTGCCTTTTGAACCGTGAACTATCTCGCAGCGGTATACTTTAAGCCTTTTACCGTCGAGGGTCGTGGTGGCACAAGGCCAGTCAGAGAGGCCGCAGATTTGTGAATGAACCTCTTTAGCGGTTTTGCTAAAGTCTATCCGGCACAAATCTTTACAAAGCATAGGAGCGATTGTGGCTTCGTCTTCGTTCTGGGGGGTAGGTGTAATCTCGCCTTTTTCAAGTGCATTTAAAGTTTTAATCAAAAGCTCGGCACCGACATAGGAAAGTCTGTCATAAAGCTCGGCAGAGGTTTCATTTTCACCGACTTTAACGCTTTCTTCTAAAAGCATATCGCCTGTGTCCATTCCCTCCGCCATGAGCATGGTGGTTACGCCGCCGAATTCGTCGCCGTTCAAAACAGTCCACTGAATGGGTGCGGCACCTCTGTACTTAGGCAAGAGCGAGCCATGAACGTTTATACAGCCAAGTCTGGGAATCTCTAAAACCTCTGGCGGTAAGATTTTACCGTAGGCAACAACAATAATTGCATCGGGGTTAAGGTCTTTAATGATAGGTGTATAGGTTTCGGTCTCTTTCTTTAAAGAATTAGGCTGATAAACGGTTATATCATGCGACAAGGCAAATTCCTTTACAGGAGAAGGAGTGAGTTTCATTCCTCTTCCCTTGGGCTTATCCGTCTGGGTGAATACAGCCATGATGTTATGGCCGTTATCGTAAAGTGCTTTAAGCGTGGGAATCGCGAAATCGGGAGTTCCCATGAAAATTATATTCATCTTAGCATTCCTTTTATAGATTATTCTTCATCGTCATCTTCAATATATTCTTCGATATTCATGGGTAAAACAACACCGTCAAGATGGTTACATTCATGGCAAACACAGCGAGCAAACAAATCGCTTACTTCCATCTCATACCACTCACCGAATCTGTTCTGTGCTTTAAATTTAACAGTCTTAGGTCTGGTAACATAGCCGTATATACCGGGGAATGAAAGACAGCCTTCGGCACCGCGGACGGTTTCTTCGGACATTTCTAAAATTTCGGGATTAACAAGTTCAATAAATCCCTCGCCAACGTCAATTACAACAACACGTCTTATAATTCCAACCTGAGGTGCGGCAAGGCCCAAACCCTCGGCACCGTACATTGTTTCTTTCATGTCGTCTAAAAGCTCGTGAAGTCTTGAGTTAAACTTTTCAACGGGCTTGCATGTTTTTAAAAGAATAGGGTCGCCGTCCTTAACAATTTTTCTGATTGCCATTTAAATCATCCTTTCAAATTTGTTAAACCAAATCGCCGTTTATATCTGCATATACTCTGACGTTAGCAAAGCGTTTATCTTTATAGGCCGCAAGCAAGAGGTTTGAAACAAACCCTCTGAACTTAGCATTTGCACGGCATTTAATTGTCAGCGCATATTTATATCTGTTATTAATTCTCCCCTGTCCCGATTTTGCGGGGCCGAGCACACGAAGCGGGAATTTTTCGCCGGAGTCGTGTAACTTTTCTTTCATCAGCCCAACAAAAGCATTGGCGCATTTTATGGCGTCAGTTTCAACGGGCGAGCTGAAATATATAGCGCATATATCGCAAAACGGCGGGTAGATAAGCTGTTTTCTAAGTGCAATTTCCTGCGCGTAAAATTCTTTATAATCCTGCTGCGAAGCAAGCGTGATTATGTGATGATCGGGCACGTTCGTCTGAATGTAGGCAACCGCAGGAGTATCGCCTCTCCCCCCTCTGCCAACTACCTGGGTAAGCAGCGAGAAGGTTCTTTCAAAGCTTTTATAATCGCCCGCAAAGAGCGAATTATCAAGCGAGATAACGCCAACAACCGTTACGTTTGGAAAATCCAGTCCCTTTGCAATCATCTGCGTGCCGACCATTATGTCATATTCTCCGTTTTCAAACGCTTTGAACTTTTCTTCATAAGCGCAACGGGAATATGTTGTATCAGCATCCATTCGCAAAACTCTGGCGTTTGGAAATGAAGTCTCTAACTCCTCTGCCAACAGTTGGGTTCCAAGGCCTGTCGCCATAACCTCGTCGCTTCCGCATTCGGGGCATCTGCCGCTGAAGCGTGCTGAATAGCCACAATAGTGGCACATAAGCTTGTCGTTGGATTTATGATAGGTTAAAGGAATTGCGCAGTTGGGGCAAGAGACTGTTTTTTTACAGCTCTTGCAGGTAACGTGAGTATTATATCCTCGTCTGTTTAACAAAAGAATTGCCTGTTTGCCATTCTTAATAGCTTCACCTACTGAGCGCACCAAATCTTCGCAAAAAAGGCTTTTGTTACCCATTTCAGCTTCAAGCGTCATATCGGCAACGACTACCTGAGGGAGTTTGGTGTCGCCGTAACGGTTATTAAGCTCGAAAAGGCTGTATCTGCCCGATTTTGCATAGTAATAGCTTTCAAGTGAGGGGGTGGCAGATGCCATAACAAGCACGCTGTTATGTGTACCGCAGCGATGAATCGCAACCTCTCTCGCATGGTAACGGGGCGAGGATTCGGACTTGTAAGAGCTTTCACCCTCTTCATCCATAATAATCACACCGATGTTCGATAAAGGCGCAAACACAGCACTTCTTGTGCCAATAACAATTTTAGCAAGACCGTTCTTAATTCGCTTGAATTCATCCAGCCTTTGTCCCAAAGATAGGCTTGAGTGGATAACAGCCACGATATCGCCGAACATTGCTTTAAACTTTCCGACAAGCTGAGGGGTCAAGGAAATCTCGGGTACCAGAAGCATTGCACTTTTGCCTTGCTTAACGCACGAATCAATAAGCTTAACGAACACAGCGGTTTTACCGCTGCCCGTTACACCGTGAAGCAAAGCACCTGCAGGCTTGTTAGCGTTAACAAGCTGCATTATGCCGTCATATGCCAAAATCTGTTCTTCGGACAAAACTATATCGTCAGGGTTAATATGATCACGTTCGGTGAAAACGGGAGTTCTGAAAGTCTCGTAAGTATACTCCTCTATTATCCCCTTTTTAAGCATATTCGAGATTATTGTATGAGTTATACTTAGCAAATAGCAAACTTCTTTTATCGAGGCGGAGTCGTTTTCTTCTAAAAAATCGACAACAAGGCGTTGCTTTGGGGTAAGCGTCGCATCAATCTCACCATTCAAAAAATCAGAAGAAAGATGAATCATTCTGACGGTCTCATCACCTACACGGCGCTTGAACTCGTCCGCTCTTTCTAAAACACCTTTTTCAACAAGGCTTTCGATCACCTTCGATTTACCGTTACTAATGCTGTCATCAAGCAAGGTGTCAAACTCTTTCTTCCCCTCGCAATTAAGAAGCACTTTGTAAAGCGAGTTTTCTTCATCGGTCATTTCACAATCGGGCTTTAAGTTTGCCAAAGCATAGGTACTTGAATGAACGACAGAATAGCCGGATGGAATTATAGTCCTGAACGCCTCGAAATAGGTGCAGAAGGTATGCTCTTTAAGCCATGTAACAAGGCCTAAAAGCTCGTCGTTAATAAGAGGCTCTTTGTCAACAAGGCTTATAATCGG